>JBBRFR010000363.1:0-4086 GCA_038241485.1 Burkholderiales bacterium | reverse complement strand
CTCGGGTGATCATGGCCGACATCGACTACTTCAAGAAGATCAACGACAGCGTGGGCCACCTGGCCGGCGACGAATGCCTCAAGCTCGTGGCCACCACACTGGCCAGCACGGTGGGCCGCTCGACCGACCTACTGGCGCGCTACGGCGGCGAAGAATTCGCCATCGTGCTGCCGGCCACCGATGCCGCCCACGCACTCGACGTAGCCGAGCGCATGCGCCTCGCGGTGGAGGGCATCCAGTTCATCTACCGCGGCAAGCGCATCCCCATCAGCATCAGCCTGGGCCTGGGCGTGGTGGCCCGCGTGGCCCAGGCCAACCAGCCGGTGGCTGATTTGGTGTCAGAAGCCGACCAGGCCTTGTACGCCGCCAAGGGCGCTGGCCGCAACCAGGTGCAGTTGGCGGCCAACGGCTGAACCCGCTCAGCGCTCGCTCAGGGCGTAGGCCTTGACTTTGAGCACCGGCTTGAGCAGGTAGGTCAGCACCGATTTGCGCCCTGTCAGCACGTCGACTTCAGCTGTCATGCCCGGGATGATGGGCAGCTTCTCGCTGAAGTTGGAGCGTGTGGTGCGCACCCGCACCAGGTAGTAGGCGTTGCCGCGCTCGTCGATCACGGTGTCGGGGCTGATGTTTTCCACCTTCGCGTCGAGCCCGCCGTAGATGGAAAAATCGTAGGCGGTGAACTTGACGGTGGCGCTCTGCTCGGGGCGGATGAAAGCAATGTCTTTCGGCGCCATGCGGGCTTCGAGCACCAGCTGGTCGTCGAGCGGCACGATCTCGACGATGTCTTTGCCCGCTTGCACCACACCGCCCACGGTGTTGGCCAGCAGCCGCTGCACCCGCCCGCGCACCGGTGATTTCACCTGCGACTTGGTCACCTTGTCGCTGAGTGCGACCTGGCCTTCGTTCAAGGCATTGAGCTTGCCCACCACTTCGGCCAGCTCCTTGCGCGCCTCGTTGCGAAAGGCGATCTCGGTCTCTTCGATCTTGCGCTGGGCTTCGCCGATGGAGGCCTGCACCCGCGCGATCTGCGCGCTGGCCTGCTCTGATTCGCCGCGGCTGCGCGAGAGGTCGCGCTCCAGCCGCAAGATGTCGACCTCGCTCACGGCGCCACTGGCGAGCAGCGGCTTGGTCTTGGCGAGTTCTTGTTGCCCCAGCTCCAGCGAGCGTGCGGCCGAGCTCTTGCGAGAGCGCATTTCGGCCAGCTCCTGCTGGCGCTGCTGCAACTGCTGGCCGTTGATCGACAACAACGTCGACAACTCCGAGCGTTTGGCCTCGTATAGCGCTTTTTCGCCTTGCAGGATGCGCGCTTCTTCGGGGTCGCTGCCCATGGGTGGTGGTGAGAAGGGCGAGCCTTCGGCCAGCGCCGTCAGCCGCGCCTGGCGTGCACGCAAGGCAAAACCCTGGGCCGCACTTTCGCGCACACCTGAGGTGGCGCGGGTTTCGTCGATCTTCAACAGCAGCTGGCCGACTTCGACCACCTGGCCCTCCTTGACCAGGATCTCCGAGACCACGCCACCGTCAAACGACTGCAGCACCTGCAACTGTCGCGACGGGATCACCCGGCCCTCGCCGCGGGTCACTTCGTCCACTTTGGCGAGCGCCGCCCACACGATGAGCAGCAACACGATCACCGCCGAGGCGCGCACGATCTTCTGCGCACGCTGCGTCTTGCTGCGCGACATCACCTCGTCGGCTTCTTGCTCAAAGTTGCGAAAGCCGGCCTGGTTGGCTTGCGGGTCGGTGGCGGTGCTGCCAAACACACGGTCGCTGATCGGAGCCAACAGCACACGCAGCTTTTCCAGCACGGCCAAGATGCGCCGGCCGATGCGAAACAAAAGCGCGTTGGTGCGGCCTTCGGGTTGCATGTTTTCACTCATCTCAAGCAGCCCGTGCGATGCGGCCCGTGGACAGCGCTTCCATGATCCGGTCGCGCGGCCCGTCGGCCACGATCTTGCCGCCGTCGATCACGATCACGCGTGTGACCATCGACAGCAGCGAGGTGCGGTGCGTCACCAGCACCACCGTCTTGTTGTGCGCAAACTGGGCCACGTTTTGCGTGATCTGCGCTTCGGTGGTGAAGTCCATCGCGCTGGTGGGCTCGTCGAGCAGCAAGATGGGCGCGTTGTGCAGCACCGCGCGTGCGAGCCCGATGCCCTGGCGCTGCCCACCCGAAAGCGACTCGCCACGCTCGCCCACCGGCATGTCAAAGCCACGCGGGTGGCGGTTGATGAAGCTCACCATGCCGGCCAGCTCGGCCGCGGCCACCACCGCCGAGTCGTCGGCGTAGGGCAGGCCGAAGGTGATGTTGTCGCGCAGCGTGCCGTAGAAAAGAGTCACGTCTTGCGACACGTAGCCGAGGTTGCGCCGCACGTCGGCCGGGTCGAGCTGGCGCAGGTCGATGCCGTCGAGCAGCACCGCGCCGTCGGTCGGCTGGTACAAGCCCATGATCAGCCGCTGAATGGTCGACTTGCCCGAGCCCACCCGCCCGATCAGCGCCACCCGCTCGCCGGCGGTGATCTTGAAGCTCAGGCCATCGAGCGCCGAATCTTGGCGGTTGGGGTAGCTGAACTTGACGTTGCGAAACTCGATGTCGCCGCGCAACTGCGGGCGCTGAATGAAGTTGCTGCCCAGTGGGCGCTCCACCGGCTTTTCCATGATCTTGTCGAGCGACTCCATGGCGGTGCGCGCCCCCTGGTACTGCATCAAGAGGCCCACGATCTGCCCGGCCGGCCCGAGCGCACGCCCGGCCAGCATGCTGGCGGCGATCAGCGCGCCCATGGTCAGCTCGCGCTGGCCGATGAGGTAGACACCGATGACGACGATGGCCACCGTGACGCCTTGCGACAACCAACCCGTCACGTAAGTGGCCGACGACGACAGCGCCCGCATGCGCACTGTGGTGCGCGAGAGAAACACGTTGGCCCGCTCCCAGCGCGCCTGGATCACGCTCTCGGCGCCCAGCGACTTGATGGTCTCGATGCCGGTCAGGCTCTCGATCAGCGTGGCGTTGCGTTGCGCCGCCGCCTGGTAGGTGGTTTGCGACAGCTCGTGCAGCCGGTGCTGCAGCACATAACCCACCACCAGCAGAATGGCGAAGGTTGCGACCACCGGCACGGCCAGCCACGGTGAGATCCAGGCCAGCACCCCGATGAAGATCAGCGCGAAGGGCAGGTCGATCAACGCCGTGACGGTGCTTGATGCGATGAAGTCGCGCACCTGCTCGAAGCCGCGCAGGTTGGAGGCAAACGAGCCTACCGATTCGGGCCGGTTCTCGAGCTTCATGCCCAGCACCTTTTCCATCAGCGTGGCCGAGATCTGCACGTCGATGCGCGCGCTGGCCTCGTCGACGAAGTGGCTGCGCAAGACACGCATGAATACGTCGGCACACATGATGAGCACCACGCCGACCGACAGCGCCCACAGCGTTTCGGTAGCGTTGTTGGGCACCACGCGGTCGTAGACGTTCATGCTGAACATCGGGAAGGCGAGCGCAAAGAAGTTGATCAAGAGCGCCGCCCACAGCACGTCGCGGTAGACAAAGCGCTGCTCCAGGATGGCGCTCCAGAACCAGTGTTTGGCCTTCACGCTGCGCACTTCGGGCGTACGCGCATCGAAGCGGAAATGCGGGCGCACGAACAGCACCACCCCGGTGTAGCGCGCCTCCAGCTCGCCGCGGCCGAGGTTGATCGAGCCCTGCGAGGTTTCGGGCAGCAGCACGCGGGCGATTTCGCCGCCACCTTCCCAGCCCATCAGCACGCAGGCCTGGTTGTCTTTCAAGACCAGGATGACCGGCAGCGCCGCCTGGTTGATGCGCGCGAGCGGCATGCGCTGCAGCTTGGCCGACATGCCGGCGCGTGCCGCAGCGCGCTCGGCCAGCTCGAGCGTCAGAAGGCCTTTGCCGGTTTCGGTCTTGCTGTCTTTGCCCAAAGGCAGGCCGGCCGAAAGCGATGCGCGCGACGCCGCCTGGCCGTGCAGGCGGCACACCTCGACCAGGCAATCGAGCAGCGGGTCGGGGTTGATCAGGTCTTCGCGCAGGTGCGTGGTCGCAGCACTGGCAGCGGGCTGTGGGGGCAGGGGCGTTTGGCC
>JBBRFR010000362.1:0-4100 GCA_038241485.1 Burkholderiales bacterium | reverse complement strand
CGTTGCTGTAGACGCTCTGGATGTCGCTCACCACCGGCATGGCGTGCACCACATCACCCAGCGAGGAGAGCTTGACGATCAGAACGCGCACATGAACCCTGAGCCGCCAGCGGGCCGCCCCAAGGCGGTTGAGCGCCCCCTCGGGGGGCAGGAACGCAGTGACGTGGGGGTTGTCATCCTAGTGCGCGGCGGCAGCCACTTGGGCGTCGGGTTTGGCCGCCAGCAGCGCGGCCATCATGTCGTGCTCGATGCGGTGCAGCGCCTCGGCCGTGTGGCCCTCGAAGCGCAACACCAAGACTGGTGTGGTGTTCGACGCGCGAATCAGCCCGAAACCATCGGCATATTCCACCCGCAACCCGTCGATGGTGATGATCTCTTGCGCGCCCGGGAAGTTGGCGTTCTCCAGCAGCTTCTTCACCACGTCCTTGGGCTCGCCTTCGGCGCAGGGCACGTTCAGCTCGGGCGTGTTGAAGCTCGTGGGCAGGTTGTTCAGCACCTGGCTCGGGTTCTTGCTGCGTGAGAGGATTTCGAGCAAACGGGCTGCGGTGTAGGTGGCGTCGTCAAAGCCATACCAGCGCTCGGCAAAGAAGATGTGGCCGCTCATCTCACCGGCCAGCGGAGCGCGGGTTTCTTTGAGCTTGGCCTTGACCAGCGAGTGCCCTGTCTGCCACATCAGCGGCTTGCCACCAGCGGCGCGGATGGCAGGCGCCAGGCGCTGCGTGCACTTCACGTCATAAATGATGGTGCCGCCAGGGTTGCGCGAGAGCACGTCGGTGGCAAACAGCATCAGCTGGCGGTCGGGGTAGATGATGTTGCCGTCTTTGGTGACCACGCCGAGGCGGTCGCCATCGCCGTCAAACGCGAGGCCGATTTCGGCATCGGTGCTTTGCACGGTGCGAATCAGGTCGGCCAGGTTTTCGGGCTTGCTCGGGTCGGGGTGGTGGTTGGGGAAGTCGCCGTCAACCTCAGAGTACAGCTCGGTCACCTCGCAGCCCAGCGCGCGAAGAATGCCGGGAGCGGAAGCGCCGGGAATGCCATTGCCCGAGTCGACCACGATCTTCATCTTGCGCACGAGCTTGCAGTCGCTCACGATGCGGTGGCTGTACTCGGCCCCGATGTCCATCTTGGCCGAGCGGCCCACGCCGCGCAGGTAGTCTTCGTTTTCGATGCGTTTGCGCAAGGCCTGGATCTCTTCGCCATAGATCGCGCGGCCGGCGAGCACCATCTTGAAGCCGTTGTAGTCCTTCGGGTTGTGGCTGCCCGTCACCTGGATGCCGCTGTTGCAGCGGTGCTTGCCGCGTGTGGCGGCCACGTAATAGAGCATGGGCGTGGTGACTGCGCCGAGATCCACCACGTCGAGCCCGGTGTACTTGAGGCCTTTGATCAGCGCGGCCACGAGGCTCGGCCCCGACACCCGCCCGTCGCGCCCCACCGCCACCGCCTTTTCACCCGCGATGCGAGCGGCACTGCCAAAAGCCCGCCCCAGATGCTCGGCAAACGCTTCGTCGATGGTCTTGCCGACGATGCCGCGAATGTCATAGGCTTTGAAGTTCGACGCGGTGACTTGCATGCTGGGGGTCTCCTGAAGGTGGGGCGGATTGTAGAGACGAGGCCGCCGCTTTCGATGAGCTCTTAGGACGTGTCCGAAAACGGCGAGTCACGCCCCAGCCGCTGCCCATAATGGGCCACATGACACTCGACCCCGACGCCGCCTACCAAGTCTTCAAGGCCCGCGATTCCCGCTTTGACGGCCGCATCTTCGTGGGCGTGACGTCGACCCGCATCTACTGCCGCCCGGTCTGCCGCGTGCGCACGCCCAAGCGAGAAAACTGCCGCTTCTTCAGCACCCCGGCCCAGGCCGAAGCCGAGGCCTTTCGCCCGTGCATGAAGTGCCGCCCCGAGGTCGCGCCCGGCCCGGGGCTGGCCTGGTCGGTCATGGATGCGTCACGCACACTCGCGCGCCAGGCCGCGCAGTGGCTCGACCACCGGCTCTGCGACGAAGACGAGGCCCTGTCGATGACCGGCCTGGCCGACCACCTCGGCGTGAGCGACCGTCACCTGCGCCGCATCTTCGCCACCGAACACGGCGTCACGCCCCTGCAGTACCTGCAGACACGCCGCCTGCTGCTGGCCAAACAGTTGTTGACCGACACGCGCTTGCCGGTGGCCCAAGTTGCGCTGGCGAGTGGCTACCGCAGCCTGCGCCGATTTAATGCAGCCTTTGTCGAGAACTACCGCATGAGCCCAAGCCGCCTGCGCGGTGAGGCGGGCGACCACGCGGCGCTCGCCGATGACACCCTCAGCGTGAGCCTGGGCTACCGCGCACCCTACGACACGGCTGCAATGCTGCGCTTCCTGGGCCAGCGCGCCATTCCCGGGGTAGAGCAGGTCGAGGGCCTGCGCATTCGCCGCAGCTTGCGAGCCGGCGTGGTGGCCGCAAGCGCCGGTTGGCTCGAAGCCGAGTTCATGCCCGAGACGGCCGCGCGCCACCCGCATGTGCGGCTGCGCTTCGCGGCCTCGCTCGCGCCCCACAGCGCGCGCGTGGTGGCGGCCGCACGCCGCTGGCTCGACCTCGACGCCTCGCCCGACGCCATCGACAGCAGCCTGGCCGAGCTGCCCGGCGCACCCGGCCTGCGTCTGCCGGGTTGTGTAGACGCCTTCGAGATGGTGGTGCGCGCCGTGCTCGGCCAGCAGGTCACGGTGGCAGGCGCACGCACCTTGGCGCGGCGTTTTGTCGACCGCTTCGGCGAGGCGCTGGCGACCCCCTGGCCAGAGATCGAC
The DNA here is from genome assembly GCA_038241485.1 of Burkholderiales bacterium. Classification (GTDB taxonomy): domain Bacteria; phylum Pseudomonadota; class Gammaproteobacteria; order Burkholderiales; family Burkholderiaceae_C; genus Rhizobacter. The sequence continues at coordinate 1,319 of JBBRFR010000362.1, read as the reverse complement.
CGTGTGTTCCCCTCGCCTGCCCTCATCGGCAACACCCCCGTCGAGCAGATCGCCGAGCTGGGCATCATCCGCTCGCGCGCCGGGGCCATCGTGGCGCTGGCGCAGGCGTGGGCCGCCATCTCGCCGCAGCTGCAATCGCAGCACACACCCGAAGCCCTGATCGACACCCTGCGCGCCCTGCCCGGCATCGGCCCCTGGACGGCGCACTACATCGCGATGCGCGCGCTGGGCTGGCCCGACGCCTTCCCGCCCAAAGACGTGGCCGTGCTCAACGCGATGAAGCCACTCTTCGGCGTGAGCACCCAGCGCGAGGCCGATGCGCTGATCGAACGCTTCCGGCCCTGGCGCGCGTATGCAGTGCTGCGGTTGTGGAACAGCCTCGTTTGAAGTTCAGAAGAAAGACGCCCATGACACCCACCCAATCCATCGCCCAACGTTGCACCGCGCAGGCCCACCTCGCCTCGCCACTCGGCCCGATCCTGCTCGCCCGCACCGAGGCCGGCCTGGCCGGCGCCTGGTTCGACTCGCAGAAGTGGCACCCGACCGAGTTGAACGCACCCGAACAAGCCGACGACCCGCTGCTGCAACAAGCGGCGGCGCAGATCAACGACTACTTCGCCGGCCGCCGCGCCCACTTCGAGCTGCCGCTTGACCTGCACGGCACGCCCTTCCAGCAAGCCGTGTGGCGCGCGCTGTGCGCCATCGACGCCGGCGCCACACAAAGCTATGCCACCGTGGCGCGCCGCATCGGCGCACCCCAGGCCGTGCGCGCCGTGGGCGCTGCCGTGGGCCGCAACCCGGTCAGCGTGATCGTGCCCTGCCACCGTGTGGTGGGCGCCAACGGCAGCCTCACCGGCTACGCCGGCGGCCTGGAGCGCAAGCGCGCCCTGCTCACGCTGGAAGGCGCCTTGTGAAGCGTGCTGCCCTGCTGGAGCTGGTCTCGCTCACCGCCCTCTGGGGTGCGTCATTCTCTTCATGCGCCCGAGCGCATCGCCGGCCTGGTGATCGGCTCCACCGTGCTCTACGGTTTTTCGGGCAGCTTCACCAAGTGCCATCTCACTGGCGTGCCACCGATGGCGGTGGCCGCTGGCAGCCAGCTGTCGGCAACGGTCTGCCTCGCCGTGCCAGCCTGGCACTGGTGGCCGCAGGCCACACCCTCGGCCCAGGGCTGGCTGTTCGCATGGGTGCTGGCGCTCGCCTGTATCGGGCTGGCCTACCTGCTGTACTTTCGCCTCATCGCCCCCATCGGGCCGGCCAATGCCATCTCGGTCACCTTCTTGATTCCGGTGTTTGCGGTGGTTCGGGGCGGCATTTTCCTA
>JBBRFR010000361.1:0-4104 GCA_038241485.1 Burkholderiales bacterium | reverse complement strand
CGAGGAGCTGGTGAGCACCCGCCGCGAAGGCAAGAACATCCATTACGCATTGACCAGCCCCAAGGCGCTGGCTGTGATGCAGGTTCTGTACGAACAATTCTGTGTCTCTGAAAAGGAGTGAATCATGACGATTGATTGGGCTAATTTCACGCCGTGGGCCTCGTTGTCCGGCGGCATCCTGCTGGGCGTGGCCTCGGCACTTTTCATTCTGGTCAATGGCCGGGTGCTGGGCATCAGCGGCATCCTGGGCGGCCTCTTGCCCCCGAAGGTGGGTGACGCCGGCTGGCGCATCGCCTTTCTCTTGGGCATGCTGGCCGCGCCGCTGCTCTACGGCCTTCTGGCGCCCGAGGGCTTTGCGAAGGCGCCGCGCATCGACGCGGGCTTCGCGACCCTCGTGGCCGCCGGTTTGCTGGTGGGTCTGGGCACGCGCTACGGCTCGGGCTGCACCAGCGGGCACGGCGTCTGCGGCCTCTCGCGCTTGTCACCCCGCTCATCGGTGGCCACGCTGGCCTTCATGGGCGCGGGCTTCGCCATGGTCTTCGTGGTTCGCCACGTTCTGTAAGGAGCACACACATGCACCGCATCACCGAATTCTTTGTGGGCCTGCTGTTTGGTCTGGGCCTGCTGCTCTCCGGCATGACCGACCCGGCCAAGGTGCTCGGCTTCCTCGATCTGTTCGGCACCTGGGACCCTTCGCTGGCCTTCGTCATGGGCGGCGCCATCGCCGTGGGTTTCTTCGCCTTTGCACTGGCCCGCAAGCGCACCACCAGTTTCATGGGTGGCGCCCTGCACCTGCCGAGGTCGACCCAGATCGACAAGCGTCTGGTGCTAGGCGGCCTGACCTTTGGTGCCGGCTGGGGCCTGGCGGGTTTCTGCCCCGGCCCCGGCGTCGTCTCCATGGCCTCGGGTGAGGTGAAGGCCGCGGTGTTCGTGGTGGCCATGGTGGCCGGCATGGCGATCTTCGAGATCGCCGAGCGCACCGTATTTCGCCAGCGGGTGGGAGCCTGAAGTGGCACCCATGAACTTCACCACTCTGTCGGAAACGGTGTCGGTTGCGGGTCAGATATCTCCAGCCGACTTGCAGGAGCTTGCGCGTGCCGGCTTCAAGTCCGTCATCTGCAACCGCCCGGACGGCGAAAGCCCGGGCCAGTTCAGTTCCCAGGACCTTGCGACGGCTGCCAGCCAGGTCGGTTTGACGATGGCTTACCTGCCGGTGGTCTCGGGTCGGGTCACTGCGCAAGACGGGCGCGAGTTCGGTGACTTGCTGAACCAGCTGCCCACCCCTGTGCTCGCGTATTGCCGCAGCGGCATGCGTTCAGCGACGCTGTGGGCGCTGTCGCAGGCTGAGCGGCAGGCCTGGCCCGAGCTTGTGCAGCGTGCAGCCCAGGCCGGTTTCAACCTGAGCGGCGTGGCGCCGCCCACGAAGACATCACCCCTTTGAAACCCGCCACCTGAAGGCGCCCGAACCGCATGAACCCATCGTCCACTTGGCACCAGCTGTTGCCGTCCTTGCCCGTGTTGCAGTGGGGTCGAGCGTACAACCGCGAGACGCTGGTCAGCGACGGCGTGGCGGCGCTCATCGTCACCATCATGCTCATTCCCCAGAGCCTGGCCTACGCCATGCTCGCGGGCTTGCCGCCCGAGGTCGGCTTGTACGCCAGCGTGGCTCCGCTGCTGCTCTACGCGGTTTTCGGCACCAGCCGCGTGCTGGCCGTGGGGCCGGTTGCGGTGGTTTCGCTCATGACGGCGGCGGCCATTGGTCAGCATGCCGTGGCCGGAACCCCCGAGTATTGGGCGGTGGCCATCACGCTGGCTTTCCTCTCGGGCCTGCTCCTGTTGGCCATGGGGTTGCTGCGCCTGGGCTTCCTCGCCAACTTTCTGAGCCACCCGGTCATCTCCGGCTTCATCTCGGCGTCGGGCATCCTGATCGCGGCGAGCCAGCTCAAGACGCTGATGGGTGTGAAGGCCGAAGGGCACAACTTTGTGGATCTCAGCCTGTCGCTGCTGTCGCAAGCGGGCCAGACGCACGTTCTCACCTTGTCCATCGGTGGGCTCACTGTGGCCTTCCTGTTCTGGGTGCGCAGCGGTCTCAAGCCGCTGTTGCTACGCGTCGGCATGAAGCCCCGCGCGGCCGACGTGGTGGCCAAGACCGGTCCGGTCGCGGCGATCGCCGTGACCACACTGCTGACCTGGGGCCTGGACTGGCAGGCGCAGGGCGTGAAGATCGTGGGTGCCGTGCCCCAGGGCCTGCCGCCGTTCACGCTGCCCCTGTGGGACCTCGGCCTGTGGCAACAACTGCTCGTGCCGGCACTGCTCATCAGCGTGGTCGGTTTCGTCGAGTCGGTATCGGTCGGGCAGACCCTGGCGGCCAAACGGTGCCAGCGCATCGAGCCGGACCAGGAACTGGTGGCACTCGGGTCGAGCAATCTCTCGGCCTCGTTTACCGGGGGCTTCCCGGTCACCGGCGGCTTTGCGCGCTCGGTGGTCAATTTCGACGCCGGTGCGCAGACCCCGGCGGCCGGCGTGTTCACCGCCGCTGGCATCACGCTGGCCTCGCTGTTCCTCACACCGGCGCTGTATTACCTGCCACAGGCCACGCTGGCCGCCACCATCGTGGTGGCGGTGCTGTCGCTGGTGGATTTCAGCATCCTGCGCAAGACATGGCACTACGCGAAGTCCGATTTCCTCGCGGTGGTGGCCACGCTGGTGGCCACGCTCACGGTGGGTGTGGAGACCGGGCTGGTCGTGGGTGTGGGCGTGTCGCTGGCACTCTACCTCTACCGCACGAGCCGGCCCCACATGGCCGAGGTCGGATTGGTGGCGGGGACGGAGCATTTCCGCAACGTCCAGCGCCACGCAGTGGTGGTGAGTCCGCGGGTGATGGGCTTGCGGGTTGACGAGAGCCTGTACTTCGCCAACTCGCGTGCGCTGGAAGACCGCATCAACAGCGCCGTTGCCAACCGGCCCGGACTGGAGAATGTGGTGTTGCAGTGTTCAGCCATCAACGACATCGATGCCAGCGCCTTGGAGAGTCTGGAAGCCATCGACCAGCGATTGCGCGGTGCCGGCTTGCGGCTGCACCTGTCCGAGGTCAAGGGGCCCGTGATGGACCGCTTGAAGAACACCGAATTTCTGCACGGCCTGAGCGGCCAGGTGTTTCTCACCCACTACCAGGCCATCCAAGAGCTCTCGCCCGAACACGCTTGAGCGTTGTCGCGCCGAAGCGCGTTCCCTGCCGTTCGCGACTGACAGGTCCGGGTAATCCGCCTCCCCGGCGCATCAGAAGAACAACCGGGCGCGCAGTTCCAGCCTCCTGCTGTTCTGCTTCTCTCCGAACTCGCTCAAGCGGTCTCCTCGCAGCAGGAAGAAGCGCGCGCGCAGCTCGATACCGGTGAATCCGGTATATGCCATCTCCGGACCGAGCGAATGACTGCGGTCGTCGAGGTTGACGATGGCGGTGAAAGAAGGGGTGAAGTAGAGCATGTCGAAAGGCTCCCTCTGGCTGGCCCGGATGTAAAGGTAGCGGCGCATGCTGTTGGGCCGCGCATAGCTGCCCTGCACGGCGCGCACCGCTTCGAGCACCGCAGCATTGCCGGTGGCGCTGTAATGCGCGTTCGCAGCATGCACGGAGGCGGCGTAGTCGCCATACTCCTGAACGCTGTAGCCTGCACCATTGCGGTAGTACTCGACGATCCACGTGGTGTCGTTCCGCGTCAGGTAGCGCGCCCCGAGGAGGTAGCTGGTTGCATCAGCTGTTCTCCGCTCGGGCGGGCCGGCCGGATTGAACACGGGTTTGACGACACCGGTGCTCCGTGACCATTCGCCGTGAACTTCGAGGTTGGTCCCAAGGTTGCGGGAGAGGTCGAATCCGTAGCGCGAGCTGCGGGCACCCTGGCCCAGCGCCACGAAGTCGATGTCGGTATCGCGATACAGCAGCGACAGCCTGATGGCGGGATTGGCGTGGCTGCCGCTGCCGAAATCCTCGTTCAGATGATTGTCCGTCGGAACGAGCGCGGCGGCCAGTGAGACCGTCTGGAGCGGCCCGCTGAAGCTTCGTACGAGGCTCCCCGACACCATGACGAAGCCTTCGCGCGCCTGTTCCGG
>JBBRFR010000360.1:0-4128 GCA_038241485.1 Burkholderiales bacterium | reverse complement strand
ACAGGTGTGGGAGATGGCGGGCTGGAAGTGCCGCCGCCACACGCGGCAAGGCTGATGGTGCAAAGCAGGCTGGCAAGCAGGTACGACGGGCGAAACATGGCGGTGCGGTGGCGCCGGAAAGCCCGACTGCGGTGGAGGGAACGGCGCGCAGTGTAGGTGTCGGGTACCGGTTGGGCCGAGGTAGTTGAAGTAGTTCAGTCACTACATTTGTAAGTGCTGCAGCCCGGCTTCGACCCGGCTCGCCAAGGGCCTGGGGTGAACTGCAGCATGGGCCGCCACACGTGCTCCGCACGCAGCCCATAAAAAAGGCGACAGGGCTGCGCCGTGTCGCCAACAGGAGATCTGGAAGCGCGAGCGGTTCACCGGGGTCACCGGCTCGGCGCTGCGCCGTCCAGAAGAAAATCAGGAAGCGCGCTTGCCGGTGATGACGACGGGCTCGAGCTGAATCACCGGGGCTTTGGCGACTTGTTGTTCTGTCGGCTGCACTGGGGCGGTCGAGCCGAACATCGCCATCGCGATCGCCAGGTGGCCCGCGATCAGCACGGTGAAGGTGAGGGCAGGGGCGATGAAACGTTCGATCATGGTGGGCTCCAAGTGCTTGTGTGTTGCGTTGGAGTGAACTTTAGGCAGCGGCTCCTGCCTTGCCCACCGGATTGCGACAGCCTGCGGAAAGTGCGGCATGGGCCGCACTGGCGGCCGATGGTCAGATCGGCCGGGTGCGCTCGGTCAGCCAGGCGAGTGCATCGCCGCTCACCAGCGGGGCCAGGCGTTCACCCACGGTCACGTGGTAGCGGTTGAGCCAATCAATCTCGTCAGCGCGCAACAGGCTGCGGTCAATGCAACGGGTGTCGATGGGGCACAGCGTGAGCGTCTCGAACTCCAGGAACTCGCCAAAGGCACCGCCCTCGGGTGTGTTGGCCGGCACGTTGAGCACCAGGTTTTCGATGCGGATGCCCCACTGGCCGGGGCGGTACAGGCCGGGTTCGATGCTGGTGACCATGCCCGGCTCCATCGCCATGTGCGGCTCGGGCAGGCTTTTGGAGATGCTTTGCGGCCCCTCGTGCACGTTGAGGAAGTAGCCCACGCCGTGGCCGGTGCCGTGGCCGTAGTCGAGGCCTTGTTCCCACAGCGGTGCGCGGGCGATGGCGTCGACCATGGGCGAGAGCGTGCCGCGCGGGAAGCGTGTGCGGCTGAGGGCGATCGTGCCCTTGAGCACCAGGGTGTAGTCGCGCTGGTGCGCGGGCGTGATCTGGCCGATGGGCCAGACGCGGGTGATGTCGGTGGTGCCGCTGAGATATTGGCCGCCGCTGTCGATCAGCAGCAGGCCATTGCCCTCGATGACGGCATGTGACTCCGGCGTGGCGCGGTAGTGCGGCATCGCGCCGTTGGCGTTGTAGCCGGCGATGGTGTTGAAGCTCAGGCCCACGAAGCCGGGGCGTTTGGCGCGGGCAGCGCTGAGCTTCTCGTCAACGGTCAGCTCGGTGATGCGCTCTTTTCCCAACGCTTGCTCGAACCAGGCGTAGAACTCGCACATGGCCGCGCCGTCTTGCGCCATCGCCTCGCGCACGTGGGCGGCTTCGGCGGCGCTCTTGCGGCTTTTGAACAAGGTGCTGGGGTTGATGGCCTCGACCATGCGCACGCTGGTGGCCACGTTTTCGCGCAGGCCGAGCGTGACACGCCGCGGGTCAATCTGCAGCACGTCTTTCGCGCTCAAGGCCTTGAGCGCGCTGGCCGTCTGGGCGTAGGGTGCGAGCTGCACGCCATCTGCAGCGAGTGCCTTTTGCACGGCGGCCGGCACCTTGCCCTCGGCCACGAAAAGCGTGGCGCCGTGCAGGTCGATCAATGCGTGGGCCAGAAAGACGGGGTTGTAGCTGACGTCGGAGCCGCGCAGGTTGAACAACCATGCGATGTCGTCAACGGTCGACACAAAGTGCTGCGTGGTACCCGCGCGCGCCATGGCCTCGCGCACCTGGGTCAGCTTGGTGGCGCGCGACAGTGGAGCGTGCGGTGCCAGGTGTTCGTAGACCGGCGCATCGGGCAGGCCCGGGCGCTCGGGCCACACGGCGTCGAGCACGTCGAAATCAGTGCGCAGCTTCACGCCGGCCTTCGCCAGCGTGGCCTGCAGGGCTTGCGCCGAGGCCAGGCCGAGCACGCTGCCGTCGACCCCCGCGGTCTGGCCCGCGCTCACGTGCGTGGCCAGCCAGTCGAGGTGGTGGGTGGCGGTGCCGGTGGGAATCTTCACCAGGTCAATGCCCGTGCCCGCGATCTCGGCTTCGGCCTGCACCCAGTAGCGGCTGTCGGCAAACAGGGCGGCTTCGTCCTGCGTGATCACCAGCGTGGCCATCGAGCCCGTGAAGCCCGAGAGCCACTGCCGCCCCTGCCAACGCTCGGGCAGGTACTCCGACAAATGCGGGTCGCTGGAGGGCACCAGCACGGCGGCGAGTTGCTGCTGTTGGAGCGCGTCGCGCACCCGTTCGAGGCGCAGGCGAATGGGGGAGGTGCGGGTGTCCATGGGGCGTGGTCCGGTGGTGCTGCTCAGCAGGCCCGTGTGGGGGCTGGCCAGCGTGCGGTGGGTCGGGGTCGTTGGATTCTAGGAGCCTTGCCGGCGCGGCGTGGCCTCAAGCCAGCGGCTGCGTGTCGGGGTTGTCGAGCAGCGGGGGTTGGGTGGGCTGCGCCTCGGCCCACGCCGGCTCGGCTACCACGCGTGCGTGCCGCTCGAAGCTGAAATACGACCAGGCCCAGTCGATCATCACCACCAGGCGGTTGCGAAAGCCGATCAGGAAGTAGATGTGCGCGAACAGCCAGAACAGCCAGGCGAAAAAGCCCGAGAAGCGCACGGGGCCCCATACCGGCACCGACAGGTCGACCACCGCCGCATGCCGGCCGATGGTGGCCAGGTTGCCGTAGTCGCGGTAGCGAAAGGCCAGCGGTGGCTCACCCTTCAAGCGGCGCAGCAAGTTGGCCGCCGCCAGCCGGCCCATCTGCTTGGCGGCCGGGCTCACGCCGGGCACCGGCTTGGGGGCGCCGGGGCCGTGGCTTTGCGCTGCAGCCAAGTCGCCAATGACGCTGATCTCGGGGTGGCCAGGCAGGCTCAGGTCGGGGCCCACCACCACACGGCCGGCGCGGTCGAGCATCGCCTCGGCGCTGGCGGCGAGCGTGCGCCCGAGTGGTGAGCCCGCCACACCGGCCGCCCAGATCACGGTGTGGGTGGGCACGTGGTGCACCAGGTCGATGTCGCCTTCGCGTGAGCCGTAGCTCACGCCCATGTCGTTGATGACCATCACCTTGCAGCCCGTGCGCACGTCGACCCGCAGGCGCTTGAGTTGCTCGCGGGCGCGCAGCTGCAGCTCGGGCACGAAGCTGCCGAGCACGCGGTCGGAGCCTTCGAGCAACACGACGCGCGCGTGTTTCGAGTCGATGTGGCGGAACTCGCGTGACAGCGTGTGTTGCGCGATCTCGCTCAGCGTGCCCGCCATCTCAACGCCGGTGGGGCCCGCACCCACCACGACGAAGCTCAACCAGGTGGCCCGTTCCATCGGGTCGGCGCAACGCTCGGCGCGCTCGAAGGCGCCGATCACGCGGGCGCGGATGCGAAAGGCATCGGACAGCGTTTTCAGGCCGTGTGCATGGGGCGCCCAGTCGTCGTGGCCGAAGTAGTTATGGGTGGCGCCTGCGGCCACGATGAGGTGGTCGTAGTCGACACGCACGCCATCGTCGAGCAGCGCAGAGCGGTCGGCCGCGTCGATGGCCGTCACCTCGGCCTGCAGCACGGTGAGGTTGCCGCGGCGCATTTCCTTGCGCAGGATGTGGCGGATGGGCGCCGAGATCGCCGGCGCACTCAAACCCGCCGTCGCCATCTGGTAGAGCAGCGGCTGGAACAGGTGGTGGTTGGTGCGGTCGATCAGGGTGATGTTGACGGGCGCCTTAGACAGCGCTCGCACGGCTTCGAGGCCGCCAAAGCCGCCGCCGATGATCAGTACTTGGGGTTTGTGGTTGGGTCGTGCTGTCATGGCGGTGGGCTGGAGTATCGGGGTGCCGGGTTTGGCCGCCGATTCTCCGCCCTGTGAACGAGGCGTGGGGGCCCTAGACTGAGCGCATGAGACAACCCGTTGACTTGGCCCACGCCTG
>JBBRFR010000359.1:0-4133 GCA_038241485.1 Burkholderiales bacterium | reverse complement strand
CAGGCGCTGGCCGAGCGCGACTACACGCTGAAGATCGACGCCGACGGCCTGCGCGCCGGTACCACCTACTGGTACCGCTTCCGCTGCATGGGCGTGGTGTCGCCCACTGGGCGCACCCGCACCTTGCCGCGCGGCGGCGTCGAGCAAGTGAAGCTCGCGGTGTTCTCCTGCTCCAACTACCCGGCCGGTTACTTCAACGTGTACGGCGCCGCCGCCAAGCTCGAAGGCGTGGACGCCGCGCTGCACCTGGGCGACTACATCTACGAATACGCGAAAGACGGCTACGCCTCGGCGCTGGCCGAACAACTGGGGCGCGTGAGCGAGCCCGCGGGTGAGTTGCTGACGCTGGCCGACTACCGCCAGCGTTATGCGCAATACCGCGAAGACGCCGACCTGCAGGCGCTGCACGCCGCCCTGCCCGTCATCGCCGTGTGGGACGACCACGAGGTGGCCAACGATGCCTGGCTCAATGGGGCCGAGAACCACACACCGGGTACCGAAGGTGCGTGGGCCGCGCGCCGCGCCGCGGCCATCCAGGCATACCACGAGTGGATGCCCACCCGCCTGCCCGACGCCAAGCGCCCGGAGCGCATCTTCCGCAGCTTCGACTTCGGCGACCTGGTGTCGCTGCACATGCTCGACACGCGCCTCATCGGCCGCGACCAGCAACTGGAGTTGACGGGTTACGAGGGCGCCACCGGCTTCGATGGTGCGCGCTTCGCGGCCGACCTGGCCGACCCGACCCGCCAGCTGTTGGGCGCTGAACAGCAAGCCTGGCTGGGCACGCAGCTCGCTCGTTCGAGCGCACTGTGGCAAGTGCTGGGTCAGCAGGTGTTGATGGGCCGCATGAACGTGCCGGCGCCGCTGTTGTTCGGCCAGATCACCGTCTCGGGTTATGCCGCGCTGGCAGCCAAGGCGCAGAGCAACCCGGCGTCTCTCACCCCGCAGGAGCTGGCGATTCTTCAGTCGCCCTCGATCCCCTACAACCTGGACGCCTGGGACGGCTACGCCGTGGCGCGCGAAAACCTGCTCGGCACTGCACGCAGCCTTGACAAAAACCTGGTCGTGCTGGCCGGCGACACGCACAACGCCTGGGCGAGCAACCTGGCCGACCTGCAAGGCAACGCCGTGGGTGTGGAGTTCGCTACGCCGTCGGTCAGCTCGCCGGGCTTCGAGGCCATCTTCCCGAACGAGCCGCCGTTGGTGCTGGCCGGTGCGCTGCAGCAGCTCATTGGGCCGCTGGTCTACACCGACACCAGCCGTCGCGGCTACATGCTCATCACCGCCACGCGCAACGAGATGCAGGCGCAATGGACGTATGTGGACACCGTGACAAGCCACAGCTACCAGACGGTACCCGGCCCGACGCTGCACACCCTGCCGGGTGCAAGCGGCCGCCGCATCGTTGACCCAATGTAAGCAAATACTGCAGGAGCGTGCAGCGACAATGCAGCGGTCAACGCCACCCAGCCGGGTGGCGTTGACCCGCCATCCGCCACTACCGGAGCCGCACGATGCGCACGTTGATTGCTCTCATGTTGTTCGCCCTGCTCGCCGGCTGCGGAGGCAAGTCGGACGATCCACCGCCCATCACGACCAACTGCCCCACCGGCGGCTTCAGCAACATCCCACCGCTGGCCACCAACAAGGTGGTGTTCGACTCCGACCGCAATGGCACCACACACGAGATCTACGTGATGAATGCCGATGGCAGCGGCGTGGCCCGGTTGACCAACGACGCGAACTACCAGAACTGGTGGCCACGCATTTCGCCCGATCGCCGCAAGATCCTCTTCTACCGCGCACCGCTCGCCAACCCCGAAAGCTACCAACACGCAAGCCTCTGGGTGATGAATGCTGATGGCACCGGCGTCACGCAACTGCGCGCCCAAGGCGAGAACGGCTGGACGGCCCAAGGCCACGGCGAGTGGTCGCCCGACGGCAGCAAGATCGCGATGTTTGGCAGCTCCGGCTCGGCGCTTGAGATCTTCGTCACCAATGCCTGCGGCAAAAACCCGGTGCAATACACCAGCCGTGGTGGTGTGAACACTGACGTGTCATGGTCTCCCAATGGCCAGCAGTTGCTGTTCAACGGCTGCGCCTCTGCCGCGGCGTGCCAGCCCGCAAACTACGAGATCTACCTGATGAACGCGACACCGCTTGCGGCCGCGTTACCAGTCACCAACGACAGCCTCGCCGACTACGACGCCTACTACTCACCCGACGGCACCAAGATCGCATGGCTGGTGAATGTCGACCCCACGGCCAACGTCATTCCGGGCACGAGCACAGCCCTCGGCCGCTGGGCCATCCGCATCGCCACCATCGGCCAGCCCGCCACGTACCTGATCAACGACGGCAACATCAACAGCAAACCCGCCTGGAGCCTGGACAGCCAGACCATCTTCTTCCACCGCATGGTGCCGGCCGATGGCTACCGCTTCCGCGTCTTCAGCATCCGCCCCAACGGCACCGGCCTGACCGAGCTCACGCCCGGCGCCACCGGCAACAGCGAACACCCCTCCAACTAGATTTGCACCCGAGTCCGGGGCTCGATCACGCGGTTGTTGGGCAGTCTGAACTGCCAGTCGAGCCGCAGCGCTTGGTTGTCACCAGCCGGGCGCGCTCATTGCAGCGTGTTCTCGGTCATCGTCAACAGGTGTTGGGCCTCCTGGGCGATGCGCGCCAGCAAGCGCTCGCGGTCGGCCTCGCTCAGCTGTTCACGCTGTTCGATCAGAGACGAAACCGAGCCGACGATGGCGGCAAGCGGCGTACGAAAGTCATGCGACACCCAGGCCGGCAAGGCGTTGCGCACAGGCTGCGCCTCGGCCTCAGCACGCGCCGCCAGCGCCTGTGCCGCAGCATGGCGAGTGCGTTGAATGGTGCCCGCCAAGAGCGCACAAATCGCTTCAGCGTGTTGCAAGGCAGCGGCGTCAGCGCTGGCCGTGGGCAGCGCAGCCGCGCCCAGGGTCTGCACGCCGGCGCGCAAGGGCAAGTACCAACTCGACAGGTCGGGCCACAACAAAGTGCCCGGCCCGAGTGCGCGCGACTCGGTAATGCAGTGTTTCAGCGCGTCGGCCACGGCGGGCTCCAGCCCCGGCGGCAGCGACCCATCGGGCCGGGTCAGCACCAGCAGCGCCTGCGGCCCGCAGGCCTGGCGCAAGCTCGCCGCCGCCAGAGGCAAGATCTGCGCTTCATCGTCCAACACCGACAACTCGCCAGCCAACCCCTGAAGCCGTTGTGCACGCTGCTCACCCAGGCGGGCCAGCGCGGTCTCGCGGCGCAAGTGGGCGGCGAGGTTGCTCACCAGCAGCGCCACCGTGAGCAAGGTTGCCAAAGTGACCAAGTGCTCGATGCTGTCGACCGACAGCGTGAAGCGTGGGGGCACAAAGAAAAAATTGAGCGCCAGCACCGACAACACCGCCGCCACCGCCGACTGCGTGCGGGTGCAACGCCAAGCCACGGCCACCACCCCGGCCATGTAGAACATGGCCTGAATGATGAGCGACACGTGGCGGTCGGCAAACCACGAGGCCAGCGACGACGCAAAAACCGCGGCCGCCACCCACCCCCAGCCGCTGTGCAGCTCCTTCATCGTTGTGGCATGCGCTGCAATGCGCTCAGCGCATCGAGCCCGCGCTGCGCAGCGCCTTCACGGCGCCCGCGCCCACCGAAGCGCCGAACCGCTTGGCCAGGCGCTCGGCCACGTTGTCTTTCGGGGTGTAGTCGATGATGTCTTCGGCCTTCACCACCTCTCGCGCCACGTAGTCGAGGTTGCCCAGGTGGTCAGCGAGTCCCAGCCTCACCGCTTCTTCGCCGTTCCAGAACAGGCCCGAGAAGGTGTCGGGCGAGACCTTGAGGCGCTTGCCGCGGCCTTCTTTGACCACCTGGATGAACTGCAGGTGGATCTGGTCGATCATGGCTTGGGTGTAGGCGCGGTGCTTTTCAGACATCGGGGTGAAGGGGTCGCCGATGCCTTTGTTGTCGCCCGCGGTGATGAGCCGGCGCTCGACACCGAGTTTTTCCATCGCGCCGGCAAAACCAAAACCGTCCATCAGCACACCGATCGAGCCGACGATGCTGGCCTTGTCGGCATAGATCTCATCGGCCGCCACGGCGATGTAATACGCACC
>JBBRFR010000358.1:0-4143 GCA_038241485.1 Burkholderiales bacterium | reverse complement strand
GTGATCTACCAGCCGGTGACCATCGAGCCACGTGAAATTACCCCTCGTGTCATCCGCGACGACAACTACGGGCAGCGCTAGATGGCTGAGATCAAGAACTACACCCTCAATTTCGGTCCGCAGCACCCGGCCGCGCACGGCGTGCTGCGCCTTGTCCTCGAGCTCGACGGCGAGGTGATCCAGCGCGCCGACCCGCACATCGGCCTTTTGCACCGGGCAACCGAGAAGCTTGCCGAGACGCGCACCTATATCCAGTCGCTGCCCTACATGGACCGGCTCGACTACGTGTCGATGATGTGCAACGAGCACGCCTACTGCCTCGCGATCGAGAGGCTGATGGGCGTCGAGGTGCCGATCCGGGCCCAGTACATCCGCGTGATGTTCAGCGAGATCACACGCCTGATGAACCACCTGATGTGGTTGGGTTCGCACGGCAACGATTGCGGCAGTTCCACCATCCTGATCTACGCCTTTCGCGAGCGCGAAGACCTGTTTGACATGTACGAGGCGGTCTCGGGTGCGCGCATGCACGCGGCCTATTTTCGCCCGGGCGGCGTTTACCGCGACCTGCCCGACAGCATGCCGCAGTACCGGCACAGCAAGATCCGCAACGCCAAGGCAATGGCGGAGATGAACACCAACCGCCAGGGTTCGCTGCTCGATTTCATCGACGACTTCACCCAGCGCTTTCCGACCTACCTGGCCGAATACCACACGCTGCTGACCGACAACCGCATCTGGAAACAGCGCACCGTGGGCATCGGCGTGGTCAGCCCCGAGCGCGCGCTCAATCTCGGCATGACCGGGCCCATGCTGCGCGGCTCGGGCATCGCCTGGGACCTGCGCAAGAAGCAGCCGTACGAGGTGTACGACCGCATGGACTTCGACATCCCGGTCGGCAAGACCGGCGACACCTACGACCGTTACCTGGTGCGCATGGAGGAGATGAAGCAGTCCAACCGCATCATCAAACAGTGCGTGGACTGGCTCAAGGTCAACCCTGGTCCTGTGATCACCGACAACCACAAGGTGGCGCCGCCATCGCGTGAGTCGATGAAGACGAACATGGAAGAGCTGATCCACCATTTCAAGCTCTTCACCGAGGGCTTCCATGTGCCCGAGGGCGAGGCTTATGCTGCGGTCGAGCACCCCAAGGGCGAGTTCGGCATCTACCTTGTGAGCGATGGTGCGAACAAACCGTACCGTTTGAAAATTCGCGCCCCTGGGTTTGCCCACTTGGCCACGATGGACGAGATGGCGCGTGGCCACATGCTGGCCGACGCGGTGGCCATCATCGGCACCATGGACATTGTTTTTGGAGAGATTGATCGATGAGCGCTGATGCCGTGACCACGGTGACGCTGTCTGACGCAACCCAGGCAAGGTTTGCGCGCGAGGTGGCCAAGTACCCGGCCGACCAGAAGCAGTCGGCGGTGATGGCTTGCTTGTCCATCGTGCAGCAGGAGCAGGGCCATGTGAGCCGTGCAGCCGAGCAGGCCGTGGCCGACTACCTCGGCATGCCCGCGATCGCGGTGTATGAAATCACCACCTTCTACAACATGTACAACCAGCGGCCGGTGGGCAAATTCAAGCTCAACGTCTGCACCAACCTGCCCTGCCAGTTGCGCGTTGGCCAGAAGGCTTTGCATTACCTGGAGCACAAGCTGGGCATCCCGATGGGTGGCACGACGACCGACGGTCTGTTCACCCTGCAACAAAGCGAGTGTCTGGGTGCTTGCGCCGATTCCCCTGTGATGCTGGTCAACGACCGCCGCATGTGCAGTTTCATGAGCGACGACAAACTCGATCAATTGATCGACGGTCTCAAAGCAACGGAAGGCAAATCATGAACGCAGAGCAGATCATTGGACAGTTCCGCGCCACGGGTGTGCAAAGCTGTTTCCACGACCGCCACATCAACCCTCAGATTTACGCGGGCCTGAACGGCAGCAACTGGTCGCTCAAGGACTATGAAGCGCGTGGCGGTTACCAAGCCCTGCGCAAGGTGTTGGGCCAAGACGGCTCGGCGCCCGACGCAGAAACCGGCGTTGCCGGTCTGACGCGCGACCAGGTGATCGCCACGGTGAAGGAATCGGCTCTGCGCGGCCGCGGCGGTGCGGGCTTTCCCACTGGCCTCAAGTGGAGCTTCATGCCGCGCCAGTTTCCGGGGCAGAAGTACCTGGTGTGCAATTCCGACGAGGGCGAACCCGGTACCTGCAAGGACCGTGACATCCTCATGTACAACCCGCACATCGTCATCGAAGGCATGGCGATTGCGGCCTACGCCATGGGCATCAGCGTGGGCTACAACTACATCCACGGCGAGATCTTCGAGGAGTACGAACGCTTCGAAGCCGCGCTGGAAGAGGCACGCGCTGCTGGTTACCTAGGCGATGCCGTCATGGGCAGCGATTTCAACTTCCAGCTGCACGCGTTCCACGGCTTTGGTGCCTACATCTGCGGCGAAGAGACCGCGTTGCTCGAATCGCTCGAAGGAAAAAAAGGCCAGCCGCGCTTCAAGCCGCCGTTCCCGGCCAGTTTCGGCTTGTACGGCAAGCCGACCACCATCAACAACACCGAGACTTTTGCGGCCGTGCCTTGGATCATCCGCAACGGCGGCCAGGCCTACCTCGAATGCGGCAAGCCGAACAACGGTGGCACCAAAATTTACTCGGTCAGTGGCGATGTCAACCTGCCGGGCAACTACGAGGTGCCCATGGGTACACCGTTTTCCAAATTGCTGGAGCTTGCCGGTGGCGTGCGCACCGGTCGCACGCTCAAAGCGGTGATTCCCGGGGGTTCGTCGGCACCGGTGTTGCCAGCGCACATCATGATGGATGTGACGATGGACTACGACTCCATTGCCAAAGCGGGCTCGATGCTCGGCTCGGGTGCGGTGATCGTGATGGACGATTCCCGGTGCATGGTCGAGTCGCTCAAGCGCTTGTCGTATTTCTACATGCACGAATCCTGCGGCCAGTGCACGCCGTGCCGCGAGGGCACCGGCTGGCTTTGGCGCCTGGTGGACAAGATTCAGCGCGGCGAGGCCAAGCCGTCCGACATGGCGCTGCTGGACAATGTGGCCGAGAACATTATGGGCCGCACCATCTGCGCCTTGGGCGACGCGGCGGCCATGCCGGTGCGCGCCATGATCAAACACTTCAGGCCTGAATTCGAGGCCATGATTCGGTCCGACACGCCTACTGCGGCCTGACCGCGCGAGACAACGGCTGAACAAGACGAATACGCAAGACAGCTAAGCAAGACGATTGAGCAAGATGATAGAAATCGAACTGGACGGACAAAAGGTGGAAGTGTCGCCGGGCAGCATGATCATGCATGCGGCCGACAAGGCGGGCACCTACATCCCGCACTTCTGTTACCACAAGAAGCTGTCCATCGCGGCCAACTGCCGCATGTGTTTGGTCGATGTGGAGAAGGCGCCCAAGCCCATGCCCGCCTGCGCCACGCCGGTCACGCAGGGCATGATCGTTCGCACCCAGTCCGACAAGGCCATCAAGGCACAAAAGTCGGTGATGGAGTTTCTGCTCATCAACCACCCGCTGGACTGCCCGATCTGCGACCAAGGCGGCGAGTGCCAGCTCCAGGACTTGGCTGTGGGTTACGGCAGCTCGGGCTCGCGCTTCGAAGAAGAAAAGCGCGTGGTGTTCCACAAAAGCGCCGGCCCGCTGATTTCCATGAAGGAGATGACCCGCTGCATCCATTGCACCCGCTGTGTGCGCTTCGGCCAGGAAATCGGTGGCGTGATGGAGCTGGGCATGTCGCACCGCGGCGAGCATGCCGAAATCGAGACCTTCATCGGCCAGTCGGTGGACTCAGAGCTTTCAGGCAACATGATCGACATCTGTCCGGTGGGCGCGCTGACCAGCAAGCCGTTTCGTTATCAGGCCCGGACCTGGGAGCTGTCGCGTCGCAAGTCCGTCAGCCCACACGATTCGACCGGTGCCAATCTCATCGTGCAGGTGAAGAACCACAAGGTGTTGCGCGTTTTGCCGCTGGAAAACGAGGCTGTCAACGAATGCTGGATCGCCGACCGCGACCGTTTTTCATACGAAGCACTGGACGTAGAGCGGCTGACTGAGCCCATGATCAAACAAGGTGGCCAGTGGCACACAGTTGACT
>JBBRFR010000357.1:0-4172 GCA_038241485.1 Burkholderiales bacterium | reverse complement strand
GCAGGCCCTCAACGGCAGCGTGCGCGGCAAAGTTGAACAGGGCTTGCGGTTCCGAACACGCCAGCGCCTGGCGGCCGAACTCGGCGATGAGGCTTTGCTGCTTCGCGTGGCTGCGCATCTCTTGTTCGAGACGCTTTTTGTCATCGATGTCGGTTGAGGTGCCGAACCATTTTTCAATGCGCCCGTCTTCGCCCCACATCGGCACGCCGCGGGCGAGGAACCAGCGGTGCGCGCCGTCCTTTCGCCTGAGGCGAAACTCGTGTTCGAAGGTCACTCCGGCCTTGGCCGCGCGGCCCCATTCGGCGGTGGTCGCAGGCCAGTCTTCCGGGAGGATGGACTGCGTCCAACGCAAGCCGTAGCTGGCTTCGCGCGAAACCCCTGTGTAATGCACCCAGCGTTCGTTGAGGTAGGTGATCTCGCCCTTGCCGTTGGCCGTCCACACCATCTGTGGCATGGATTCGGCAAGTCTGCTGAGTTCTCGGTCGCTTTCGCGCAAGCGCGCGTGCGAACGCACCTGCTCGATGGTGGCCCAGCAGCGCACGGACACTTCTTCGATCAGAGCGATTTCGGCGGCGCGCCAGACCCGTGGCTGGGTTTGATGCACGGCCAGAAATGCCTGCAGGTTGCCTCCATGGACCATCGGGCAACCCATCAACGCGCGCACCCCAATGCTGCGAAACCCGGCGGCTGCGTCTGCCTCATTCGGCATGGGGCCAACGTCGTTGAGAACCAGCGTTCGACCGGAGAGCAGCGTGTCTACCGTGAGGCTCCCGAAGGCGGAGAACCGAGAGGTTCCCACGACGCTGCTGCAGCCATCGGTGTAGTCGTGCAGGATGGAGCAACTGTCGGCGGCCACGTCCACACCGCCATAGGCGCAACGCGATGCGCCGAGATGCTGGCCCAGAAGCCGCGTCACCACTTCCATCACTTGCATTGGCTCAACCAGCCCCCGCGAGGCGTCGCTGAGCGCGCTCAGAAGCCGGAAGCGGCGTTCGCTTTCGGCCAAGGCAGTGGCGGCGCGATTGCGCTCGGTCACGTTGCGTGACGAGCCGGCGATGAGTTCCACGCTGCCATCGGCCGCGAGAACGGGCAGAAAGATGTACTCGTGCTCCGCCCAGGTGCCGCAGGCTTGCCGCATTGCCCCTTCATCCTTGACGGGCAGGCCGGTCGCAACGACCTGCTGCAGTTGGTCGGCGAGCCGCTGGGCAAGGTGGTTCGCCAGCCCCAACTCTTTGTAGTTTTTACCGACGATCGTTTCATGCGACACGCCCATCGCGTCGAGCAAAGCCCGGTTCGCGTACAGAAACCGACCGTCGCGGTCGTAGATGTAGGCGAAGTCGCTCATCGACGACAGCGCGGTGTCGAGAATGCGGTGCTGCTGCTCCAGGCGCAGAGCTGTTGTCTGCGTGGGCGTGGGGTCGAGTTGTTGGTTCCGACTCGCGCGGGTCACGTGCTTTCCTTCAAGACACCCGCGTGCAGGTGGACACCGAATGGTGGAACAACGCTTGCCCCTTCAATCAAAAGATCAAAAGGCTTGAAACGCGGCGTGTAACCGACCGCTTCACCCGCAATCTCACGATGGGTGACCAGACACATGTTGGCATTCAGCCGCAGCCCATCCTGCAGCAAAAGACACTCGCGTCGGTGGCCACAATGAGCACTAATGCGCATGTCGCCGGGAAACGCGGTGGTTCACGGCCCCCACCCGACAGGATGCGACGTGCTTCGCCTGGACGCTGAGATGGGCCAGGCAGACGCGCTCGTCGTTGCCGGCGGCGCCGGTTCGCGCAGCGCGCTGGTTTCAGCTGGTTAACCGGCGCCTTAGATTCATTCAGGCTGGAGGATCAGCTGCGGCGCAGATGAAGGTTCACGGGCGGTTAGCAGTTCTTGCTCTTCCGCTGTAAAGCGGGAGTTGCGCAGTTGCTGCAAAGCGATGGACTGATCTGCGCTGAGGGTGGTGTCGCTGCTGTTTGACAGCCGGGCTTTTTCGGCCAAATAGGACTGCACGCGAATACTCCAACCTATTTCGGCCCGTTCCATTTCTGCCAGCAGCGTGGCCTTTTCTGCCGAGTAGGTGGCCGCACGAAACCGATAGATTTCATCATCGCTGGCGCCCTGTTGGCGCTTGGATTGCACTGCACTTTCCGTGGCGGCAACGAGGGTTGGAGTGGGGCCCATCGCCTTCACGACTGACGCGTTGGCAACCTCTTTGTGGTGCGGTAGTTCACCGCCCGATGCAGATGCTTGGGGGGCCGTCTGATCGATCTTTGGCAGGCGATCTACCGGTTGCAAGCGCGCAGTGGCGTGGGGTTTGGCAGCAGGGCCTTGCGACGCATTCTCGTGCTGCGCGTCCTGCGACCAGTCGGAAAGCACGGCCATGACCAGCACCGCCACGCCAACCCATGCCGTCCATTTTCCGATCTTCATCGCATCTTCCTGGGGCGCCAAAGCTTTGTCGCCTTGGCGCTTACATGGTGATAGTTACAAGCCAAACAGGATGTTGGACAGGTTGTCGTAGATCGGATAAACCGCCGACGCGGGCCGCAGCCAACCCAGCACGTCAAAGTGGTCGTATTGGTTGTAGTAGCCCAAATAGTTCCAGGTACCACGCACAGAGGTGCCATCAAAATTGCGAACCGGCTGACCGGTGGGCGATTTCATGCTGATGGTGTTGACCACGCCATCGTTGCGGAACCAGTTGCTGTCGACGATCACGCGACTCGGATTCGATTGGGTGTAAGAGCCCATGCCACGCGTGAAAACGGAAGGCACGACCCATTCTCCGGCGGTGAGCTTCAGAAAGAAGATCATGTCGTCGCGGGCATATTGGTGGCTGCTGCTTTGGAAAGGTGCAACAACCCGATCGGTACTGTTGCAGCAGAAGCTGCCCTTCTCCGTGGCGACGCTGCCGATGGAGTAGTAGTACACATTGGGTGATGTTTTGACCCAGCTGTTGAGTTCCTTGGCACCGTCTGGCGCGAGATCCCACTGCGCCGAGTCATGGTTGGCCGGTGACCAAAAGGGCGCCCCTCGGGTGCGGTTTATGAAATCAGAGATCGACTCCGCCGGCCCTTGCGCCAAGCCGAATTGTTCCAGTCGGAACTTGTAGATCGGGTTGGTGCTGCCACCCAGCCCCGCCACTTCCACAACCTTACCGAGCAACTCAAAAACGTTGGGTAGCCAGTTGTTGATCACATTGGCCAGCGTGGTGCCGTTGTGCGGCGTGGCGATGGTGGTTGCGGACTTGACCCAGCCGATCTTTCCACCGGTGTAGAGGGCGCCGCCGCCTTCGTTGCCGTTGGGGGACCCGTTTTCCATGAGTTGGATCAGCGTGCGTATGGTCTGCCCGCCCTGGCTGTGCGCCACCAGGTGGATCGGATGGCTGGCATCCCAGGCGGGGTAGAGCGCCATCGGGTAACGGTTCGGGTTGTTGTTGGCATCGGTGGCCCAACATTTGCCCGCTGGTTTTTGTATCGCTCCGAATGCCGCATATTGGGCGGTGTGCTTGGCGCCATAGTCGGCGCAGCCCCCTTTGATTTGGTAATACAGCTCAACCGCACGATCCCAGTTGGAGCTGACGGGCCCCACGCTCGCTGTAAAAACTTGGTGCGTGCCGTTGTAGCGTTTCATGTGGGCTTCAACGTCGTTGAAACCGCCCCAGTATTTGAAACCTGTTCCCTGCAGCTCATCGGGACCAAATCCCAGAAAGCCGTGCACCAGCACAACGGGGTGATTGTTCGCAGCAAGCGCTTGTTGCCCTGCGAGCAGCGTGGATGCCGCGACAGTCAAGCGGGCCGCCCACAGCAAAGCCGATCCGACGACTTGGGTAAGTCTCATGTTTTGTCTCCTCCAGTTGATCTGACGTTTTTTTATGCTTTGTCGGACCTGTCCGAGTGCGACGAAAGCATTCGAACAAGAACGGTCCGGGTGCCGGTGTCGGCTGCGGCGGCGTGTGAGGCAAAGCCGAGCGAGAGGCCGGCCGCGAGGGCGGCGCTGCACTGCGGACGTGTCGAACGTCGGCGAAGTTTCATCGTTGTCTCCTGCATGTGGGTGGGTGTCGTGATGCCACCGAGAAAGGCTCTCGGCGATCAGCGCCCGGCCACTGCGGGGCGGTGCTGCTGATGCAGGAAATTTTCGAGCGAAGCGGCGTGGCCGCGTAAGTGGCAATCCGT
>JBBRFR010000356.1:0-4216 GCA_038241485.1 Burkholderiales bacterium | reverse complement strand
CAACCGCGACCTGCGGCACGAGGTGGCGCAGGGGCGGTTTCGCGACGACCTGTTTGCCCGCATCAACCTGTGGACCTATGACCTGCCCGGCCTCGCGCAGCGGCCCGAAGACATCGAACCCAATGTCGATCACCTGCTGGCGCGCAGCGTGGCCGAGACCGGCCGCGCCGTGCGCTTCAGCGCCGAAGCGCGTGCGCAGTACCTGAAGTTTGCGCAAAGCGCTGACGCACTCTGGAGCGCCAACTTCCGCGACTTGGGGGCTTCGGTCACACGCCTGGCCACGCTCGCCGAAGGCGGGCGCATTGGCACCGAGCTGGTGGCGGCCGAGATCGCCCGCTTGCGCTGGATGTGGCAACGCGACATGGGCAGCGCCAGCGACGTCAAGCTCACGGCGCTGCTGGGCGATGAAGCCGCCGAAGCCCTCGACCTCTTCGACCGTCTGCAGCTCGAAGCCGTGCTGCGCGTGTGCCGCGATTCGCACACGCTGTCAGAGGCCGGGCGCAAGCTCTTTCACGCCACTCGCACCCAGCGAAGCGTGGTGAACGACGCCGACCGGCTGCGCAAGTACCTGGCGCGCTTCGGCTTGAGCTGGGTCAGCTTGCAGTCGAACTGATGGTCGAACAAAGCGAGGGACAACCGCAGCAGCGGATGCTGGCCGAGCCCCACACTGCGTGCGCTCTACACCTCAGGCTGTACCGAAAACGCCATCGTTCACCCGACCGCCTCGGCGGCCCTGGCGCGCAGCCGCTGGCCAAAGCCTAGCGCATGATGGACTTGGGGTGGGCGATCAGCTCTCTTGGCCCCGCGGCAGCCGCTCCAGCATCACCGCATAGTCTTGGTAGCCCATGCGGCGCCAGAAGGCGAGCGCACGCGCGTTGCCGGCCAGCACGTCGACCGTGAGGCGTTTGTCGGGCCAACGCTCAAACACATTGAGCATCAGTTGGCGGGCCGTGCCTTGGCGGCGGTAGTCGCGCTGCACATAAACCTGCCGCAGGTAGACGCTGTCATGCAGGTCGCGCCACAACAGGTAGGCGACCAGCTCGTCGCCGTCGAAGCCGAGCAAGGCCTCGTAGCCCTCGTAGGCCAGCCAGCTGCGCATGCGCTCGGTCAGCGCGGGCACGGTCATCGGGTTGCGGTGGCCTTCGTCCATGATCAGCTGGTGGTTGAGGCGGCCGAGTTCTTCGGCGTCAAGCAACGAAGCGGAGCGGAAACGGAGTGGGGCATCGACCATGTGCCGAATGCTAGCGAGCTTGTGCCCACTCTCCAGCCCCGGATGAACCCGCAATGAAGTTCTTCTGTTGGTGCCTGGCGAAGAGCTGGGCGCTGGGCCGGCTTGGCCTGCAAGGCGGCAGCGAAGCGCCCCGGGGGGGCCTATCACCCCCGCTGAAACTTGAACACCGCCGTGCTGGCCATCAGGTTGGGCCAGCTGCGCACGGCCCGCCCCTCCTGGATGCCAAACGCGTCGAGCACCTGAAAGCCGTCCTTGCGCAACAGCACCTCGCAATCGACGTAGGTGCCGACGCGGATGTTGGGCGTGTTGTACCACTGGTAAGGCAGCACCTTGGTCACCGGCATGCGCCCGGTGACCACGCGCAGGCGGTTGGGCCAATGGGCGAAGTTGGGGAAGCTGATCACGCCGATGCGGCCCACGCGCGCCGTCTCGCGCAGCAGCCGCTCGGTGTGGCGCAGGTGCTGCATGGTGTCGAGTTGCAGCACCACGTCGAAGCTCTGGTCTTCGAAGATGGCAAGGCCCTCTTCGAGGTTGAGCTGGATCACATTCACCCCGCGCTGGGTGCAGGCCAGCACGTTGGCGTCGGCGATCTCGATGCCGTAGCCGGTGCACTGGCGGGTGTCGCGCAGGTGGGCGAGCAGCGCGCCGCTGCCGCAGCCGAGGTCGAGCACGCGAGAGCCGGGCGGAACGAGTTCTGCGATCAGCTTCATCACCTGGAGGTCGCTCATGCCTGCACCTCCTTGGCGATGTTGTCGAAGCACGCTCGCAAGAGCGCGTGGTAACGCGCATCGTCGAGCAAGAAGGCATCGTGCCCGTGCGGCGCGTCAATCTCGGCGTAGCTCACGTCAAAACGGTTGTCGAGCAACGCTTTGACGATCTCGCGCGAGCGCTCCGGCGCGAAGCGCCAGTCGGTGGTGAAGCTCACCAGCTGGAACTTGCACTTGGCGCCAGCAAACGCCGCGCTCAAGTCGCCGCCGTGCTCGCGCGCCGGGTCGAAGTAATCGAGCGCACGGGTGATCAGCAAATAGGTGTTGGCGTCGAAGTACTCGCTGAACTTGTCGCCCTGGTAGCGCAGGTAGCTTTCGATCTCGAACTCGATGTCTTGCGTGCTGTAGGCCGGCCCGGCTTGGTCAGAGCGACCCTTCAGGTTGCGGCCGAACTTGGCCTCCATCGAGTCGTCACTGAGATACGTGATGTGGCCGATCATGCGTGCCACCCGCAGGCCGCGCTTGGGCACCACGCCGTTCGCATAAAAGTGGCCGCCGTGGAACTCGGGGTCGGTGATGATGGCGCGGCGTGCTACCTCGTTGAAGGCGATGTTTTGCGCCGACAGGTTGGGCGCCGTGGCCACCGCGATGCAGTGGCGCAAGCGCAGCGGGTAACGCAGCGACCAGCTCAGCGCCTGCATGCCACCCAGGCTGCCTCCCAGCACAGCGGCGAGTTGCGTGATGCCCAGGCGGTCGAGCAAACGCGCTTGTGCATCGACCCAGTCTTCAACCGTCACCACCGGGAAGTCGGCGCCGTAGAGGCGGTCGCTGTCGGGGTTGTTGCTCATCGGCCCGGTGGAGCCAAAGCAGGAGCCGGGGTTGTTGACGCCGATCACGAAAAACCGCTCGGTGTCGAGCGGCTTGGCCGGCCCGATCAGGTTGTCCCACCAGCCTTCGCTTTTGGCCTTGCCTTCGTAGGTGCCGGCCACGTGGTGCGAGGCGTTGAGTGCGTGGCACACCAGCACGACATTGCTCTTGTCAGCGTTGAGCGTGCCGTAGGTTTCGTAGGCGAGCGTGTAGTCGCGCAACGTGGCGCCGCTGCGCAGCGGCAGCGGGTCGGCGAAATGCATCGCCTGGGGTTTCACATCACCGAGAGAGCTCATCGGAATCGCACCATGAAAAAACCCGGCGCCGCCAAAGCGGGACACCGGGTGTGCGTCCTGTCTTTAGCTGGATTTATAAAGCGCTCGCAATCCGGAACAAATCAGCGCTGGGCGGCCAGTATAGCCACCGATCCGCTCGAGGTAGGGCCAGTCCTACGGCCTCGGCAGTGCTGCGCCGATGGCGCCGGGCCGCCAAAGCGCCGATAAATAGAACACCCCGGGCGGCATGTCGCCCCCGGCATCCACTGAAGGAGCCCCCCATGAGCGGACATCCCTGCATTTCATCTAACAAGGTCGAAGGCACCCCGGTCTACAACCCCAACGGCGACAAGCTCGGGTCCATCGACGACATCGTCATCGACAAGCGTTCCGGCCACGTGCGCTACGCCTCGCTGGAGTTCGGCGGCTTTCTCGGCATGGGCACCGACCGCTACCCGCTGCCGTGGGACATGTTGACCTACGACACCGGCCTCGACGGCTACGTGGTGCCGCTGCAAAAGTCGCAGCTGGAGCAAGCGCCTCACTACGAGCGCAGCGCCGCGCCCGATTGGAGCGACGAGTACGGTCGCAAGGTCTACGACCACTACGGCGTGGCCTGGCAGTGAACCCAAGCGCAGCGGCCCGCTCGACGTGGGGCCGTTGCGCGGCAACAGCTCACGCCGCGGGAGACATCAACCCATCTCGCGGCTGGCCAGCGCCGCCGCTGCGGCGCGTGTCTCCACCCCGAGCTTCTCGAACACATGCTCCAGGTGCTTGTTGACGGTGCGCGGGCTCATGCCGAGGATGTCGCCCACGTCGCGGTTGGTCTTGCCCTTGGCCACCCACGACAGCACCTCGGCCTCGCGCGGTGTGAGCGAGGCGGTGTTCAGGCGGTTGGCCGCCGCGCTCGGCTCGGCGCGGCGTTGCATCAGCAGCATCTGCTCGCCCAGGCCCACCGGGCCGAGGTTGCGCAGCAGCAGCACCTGGCCGTTGGCGCCAGTGCTGCTGTGTTCGGGTGACACACCTGCCGACACCCACGTCAGCCAATGGTGGGGAATTTGGTGGGCGCGGCCGGGTAACCGCCCACGAAACCCGCTCGCCGGTGGCGGCGAGCGCCAGGCCACGCGCATCTGTGC
>JBBRFR010000355.1:0-4225 GCA_038241485.1 Burkholderiales bacterium | reverse complement strand
AGCCTTCGGCCACCGGGTAGGCGCGCACGCCTTTGTCGCCACCGAGGGTGAACTTCTCGGCGTTGTCGAGGTTCTTGTTGGCCCACTGGCCTGCCACGCCGACAAACAGTGAGAAGCTGCGCGTGAGGGCTTGCAGGCGTGTGGCTTGCAGGCTGAGCTTGGCGAAGTTGCCCACTGTCGTGGTGTCGGCAGCACCCTCGCTCAGCTTGCCGAGCTGCAGGCCGACGTTGCCGCCGTTGAAGCCGCCGCCGCCCCAGCTGCTGCGCGATTCGAAGGAAACGGTGAATTCGGCGGCCCGGATGGTTTTTTCAGACGAGATCACATCGCCAATGTCATCTGTCAGCTTCTTGTTGACCAGGCCTATGCGGCCCACCACGTTGCTGTCTCGGCCGCGCACGAAGGGGTAGGAGAGCGAGGCGTCAAACACGTCGGCCTTGCCGGTGAATCCTTCACCTTCAAACTGCTCGCCCAGCTCGTAACCCACCCGCGAATAGCCGATGCCGGCCCGCCAGGGTGTGTAGCCGATGGGTGCTTCGTAGCCGAGCCGGCCCACAGTGGTGCCGGCGCCATCAGAGGCGAGCACGCGCAGGTCGAGGTTGTCGCCAATGCCGCCGGGGTTGTTCAGGCGCAGCAGGGCGCCCAGGCGGTAACGGCCACTGACCGAAGAGCCGTGGTTGTCGAAATCGACACTGGCGTCCCACGCGCGGCGGCGCTCGGTTAGCACGCTGACCTTGTACTTGCCTTCGTCACCGGTGGGCAGCAGCGTGGTTTTGGCCGACACGCCGGGCCAGTCGTTCAAGGTGAACATGGCGCGGTCGAGGGCTTGCAGGTCGAGTGGCTGGCCGGAGCGCACGCCGGCTTTGTCGAGCACGGCGGCAACACGCGCGGGCGTTACCGGCGGCTTGCCCGAGGCTTCAACCGTCACCCGCTCCACCTGCGGCTCGACGACGGTGATTTGCAGCACGCCTTGTGTCAGGTCTTGCGGCGGGTAGCCCACACCGGCCATGCCGAAGCCGCGCTGCTCATAGGCGCGCCGTATGGCGGCGGAGATGACCGTCAGCTCGGTCGCGTCGATCTCGCGGCCGATGAAGGGTTTGACGAGCGCTTGCAGCTCATCGCCGGGCACGGCGCGGGTCGGGCTGAAGCGCACCTCCTTCAGCACAAACGTGCCCTTGGCCGTGCTGCTGCTGACCACGCCTGAGGCGGCAGGCGCCGCAGGGGGGGCATTGCGCAGCGGCGCGGTTTGCGCGTGGCCAAGCAGGGGGAAAGTGAGTGGCAGGCTGAGTGCCACCACCCGAAGAACCACGACGCCGCTCATCGCACCACCTCGCTGCCGGTGATCAAGAGCCGCCCGTTGCCGATCACGTTGAATGGGGCCCAGAAGAAGGGGTGGGCAAATCGTCTGTTCTTTTGCACTTCGAGCTGCGCCTGCTGCATGCTGGCCATCAGGTCGCGCCCGGCGGCGAGCTCGCGGTAGAGGCGGCTCATCAGCACGTCGGTCGAGTCGTCGGCCACCGGCCAGAGCGAAGCGACGATGCTGTTGGCGCCGGCCGAAAGCAGCGATCGGGTGAAGCCGATGATCTCGTCGCCACGCGCCACCCGGCCCAGGCCGCTTTCGCAGGCCGACAAGGTGATGAGGCGCACGCCGCGCAGGTCGAGCGTGTAGATCTCGCGCGCTTCGAGCAGGCCCGACTCGCTGGCATTGGAGGCGAACAAGATGCGCGAGAACAGCGGGTCGACGTCGTCAAGCTCGGCATGGGCCGCCACGTGAACCATGTTGGCCCGGCTGGCGCCGGCCTTGAAGCGCTCCTTGGTGGCGTCTTGTTGGACGAAGATCTCACTGCGCGGGAAGAGTTTGGCCACCTGCTGCACCTCGCGCTCGGCGCCGGGTAGGGGCACGTTTTTGTCGGTGCTGGGGTTGCCAAAACCCAGCAGCGCCGGGGCCGGCGCAGCGCCGCGGGCTTGCAGTCGCGCACCCACCGCTGACGACGGCCACACCGTCAGCGCGGTGCGTTCGATCAGAAAGCTGCGCCCGTCGTGCAAGGCCTGGAACGGCAGGTAGTGCATGGGGCCATGGGGCACGACGAAGAGCCGCAGCGTGGGCGTGAGGTCCAGGTCAGACAGCAGCAACCGGTTCAGCGCCACGGCCAAGGTGGTGGTGTCGCGGCGGCGCTCGATCACGCTGCTGCGGAAGTTTTCAACCAGCGCGGCGAGGCCGGCCTGGCCCTGCGAGATCACCCTGGCCTGCATGCCCGCGCGGGTGATCAGCCAGACGATGCTGCGGTTGTCTAGCACGTGGAACTGCAGCACCGCTTCACCCGAGCCCAGGGTCTTTTGCAGCTCGGCGAGCGTGACACGCTGCTCGGTGAGCGAGTCGGCGGCGCGGTCGCGAATGGCGTCGAGCAGCTGGCGCGAGCGTGAGGCTTCAGAGAGCGTCCACGCGGCTTCGAAGTCGCGGCTGTCGATGCTCAGGTCGAGTGCGGCGTCGAACACGCTCTGGATGTTGCCAAACAGGCCGGTCTTGAATTCTTCGCTCTGAAACTTGCCGCGCAGGTCGTCGGCCATGCGCACCGTGTTGAGGTAGGCCTTGAGCGCCGCGGGCTTGTCGCCACGGCGCAGTTCTACACGGCCGATGCCTTCGGTGGCCCACAGGCGGTGGTAGAGCGTGTCGGGCGAGTTGCTGTCGGCGGCGATTTGCCTGAACAGCACCAGCGCCTGATCGGGCAAGCCGGCGGCGAGCAGCGCATTTGCGCGGCTGCGGCCATAAAAATGGCCGAGCTTCTGCGCTTCACCGGCGGGCAACTGGTCTAGCTGCTCCAGCGCCTCACGCGGGCGACCGGCGGCGGTGTAGGCGTTGGCCAGCGACACCAGCACCAGCGGGCGGAACCGCTCGCTTGCAAGGGCGAGGCTGCGCTTGTAGGCGTCGGCGGCGTCGCCGTAGCGGCCGCGTCGCACCGCCACGTCGCCGAGCACCTTGTGGGCTGGCGCGTGAGCCTGCTGGGGGTTCTTCGGCTTCAAGGCGAGCGCGCCCTGGGCAAAGCGCTCGGCTTCGTCGAGCAGGCCGGCGTAGTTGTAGGCGATGGCCAGATCGCGCTGGGCCAGCGAGCGCAGGTCTTCGTTGTCGCTGGTCTGGCCGATGTGCAAGGCCTTGCTGGCGGCGCGGATGCTCTGGCGGAACTCGCCTTGCTCGGCCAGCGCGATCGAGCGGCCGCAGTAGCCGTAGCCGTCGAGCTTGATGACGTCGCGCTCGTAGAGCGCGCGCCCCTCGGCGCTCAGCGCCAAGAGGCCATTGGCGTCGCGGTGGCGAGCGAGGGCGTCGCGGGCCACCGCGCTGATGGGCGCCAGGTCTTGCGCCAAGACGGGCGCCAAAGGCCCGCAAAGCACCACACCGGCTGCCAGAAGAAGTGATTTATGAAAGGTCCGCACGAACTTGCCCCTTGATACAACAATGCCGATCGATCCTAGGTGCGCGGGTCATCGGCTCACAAGTGACCAAGGTGACGCGCATGTGGTTCTAGGGATGACTATGGAACGCTGCGCAGCACGGCATACAGCTCGCGCGTGCGCACTGGCTTGAACAAGACCTGGTGCCCGCTGCTGTGCACCCGCTTCACCTCGTCGGGCGAGGTGTCGCCAGTGATCAGCAGCGCCGGCAGTGGCGCACCGTACACGGCACGCACCCGCTCGATGGCGTCGATGCCGTCTTCTTCGTTGGCCAGGCGCAGGTCAGATACCACGATGTCGATGACACCCGCGTGACGCCGCACTTCGGTGCACGCTTCTTGAATGGTGGCGGCGGTGAGCACGTGGTAACCCCAGGTCTGCAGCAGGTCGCTCATGCCCACGCGAATGCTTTCTTCGTCGTCGATCAGCAGCAAGGTGCGGCTCGAATCGATGGGTGAGGGCACGGTGTCGGCGGCCACCACCATGCTGTCCATTTCGTCGAACTCGGTGGCCTTGATGAGGATGCGAAACACCGTGCCATGGCCAGGCCGTGACACCACTTCGAGCTGGTGGCCCATCAGCAGCACCAGGCGCTTGACGATGGCCAGGCCCATGCCCAGGCCGCGCGAGCGGTCACGCCCTGGGTTGCCGACCTGGTAGAACTCGTCAAACACCTTGGGCAGCTCATCGGCGGCGATGCCGATGCCGGTGTCCCACACCTCGATGCTGACCCTCTGCGCCTGCGTGCGCACCACCACCACGATGCCGCCTTCTTGGGTGT
>JBBRFR010000354.1:0-4227 GCA_038241485.1 Burkholderiales bacterium | reverse complement strand
GAAGGGCGAGAAGCTGGTGCTGTGGGGTGACCTGATGCACGTGGCGGCGGTGCAGTTCCCGAAACCCTCGGTGACGATTCAGTTCGACAGCGACTCCAAGGCGGCTGCGGCGCAACGCAAGAAGGCCTTCGCCGATGCGGCAAAAAACGGCTACTGGATCGGCAGCGCCCACCTGCCCTTCCCCGGCATTGGCCATCTGCGTGTTGACGGCAAGGGCTATCAGTTTGTGCCGGTGAACTACAGCCAGGTCAAGTGAGGTGCGTCAGTCGAGCTGAGAGACGTCGGGCAGCAGTTTGAAGCTGGTGTCTTTCAGCGTCTCGACGAAGGCCTGCACATAGGGCCTTTTTGACAAGCCGGCCTTGCCCGCGGCGTGCAGCCGCGAGGTGAGGCCACGTTTGCCCACCGGCCGCGTGCTGACGTAGCCCCGCTCCACATACGGCTGCACGCTCCAGCTCGGCAACACCGCAATGCCACGCCGGCTGGCCACGAGTTGCAAAATCGCGACCGTCAGCTCCGAGGTGCGCCGGCGTGGGTTCACGCCGGCGGGGCCAAGCACCCGCATGATGTCGAGCAACGCGTCGGGCACCGGGTAGTGGATCAGCGTCTCATCGGCAAAGTCGCGCGGCGTGAGGTGGGTGCGGACCGTGAGCCGGTGGTCGTTGGCCATCACCGCCACCATCGGGTACTGGAAGAGGGGTGTGAACTCCACGCCCGCGCTGTCGTCCACCTCGGAGGTGATGGCCAGCTCGGCGCGGTCACTCACCACCAGGCCCACCGGGTCGGCGTGAAAGCCCGAGACGATGTCGAGTTCGACCTCGGGCCACTGTGGGCGAAACGCGTCCATCGCCGGCATCAACCAGTCAAAGCAGGTGTGGCACTCGACCGCAATGCGCAACGGCCCGGCGCTGCCGCCGGCCATGTTGGCGAGGTCGCGCTCGGCGAGTTGCACCGCGGCGTTGACCTGCTCGCCCAGCTGCGCGAGGCGCAGGCCGGCAGGGGTGAGCCGCACCGGCTGGGTGCGGCGCTCCAGCAGCTCCAGCGCGTAGATGCCTTCCAACAGCTTGAGCTGGTGCGACAACGCCGACTGCGTGAGGTGCAAGCGCTCGGCCGCCGCACTCAAGGAGGGCGCATCCATCAGCACGGCCAGGGTGCGCAGGTGGCGCAGTTCAAGGGCAGAAGTCATGGGTAGAAGCGCATGGGTATGAATGAGATTCAACGAGATTGTGAAATTCTTTCGCTTGAATCATAGGGTATGCGTCCCTAGCATCGGCCGACTTATCTCCAAACGAGACCGACGAATGAAAACGCACACCCTGGGATTCCCGCGCATTGGCGCACACCGCGAACTCAAGTTCGCCCTCGAACGCCACTGGCGCGGCGAGTCGCAGCCCGAGGTGTTGCCGCAGGTGGCGCAAGACCTGCGCGCCCGCCATTGGTTGGCGCAGCGCCATGCGGGGCTCGACTTCGCGACCGCGGGTGACTTTTCGCTCTACGACGTGATGCTCGACCACACGGTCATGTTTGGTGCCGTGCCGGCGCGCTTTGGCTTCACGCCCGGGAGCTTGAGCCTGTCGCAGTACTTCGAGCTGGCGCGTGGCAACGCAGCCCAGGGTGCGATGGAGATGACCAAGTGGTTCGACACCAACTACCACTACCTGGTGCCCGAGTTGTCGGTAGACCAGCTGTTCAGCCTGCATGCGCAGCCGCTGCTCGACATGGTGCGTGAGGTCGAACACCGCAGCTTCACACCCAAGCCAGTGATGATTGGGCCGCTCACCTTCCTGTGGCTCGCCAAGATCCGCGGTCTGCCCGCAGGCGCCGATGAAGCGCAGGCCAAGCTGGCGCTGTTGCCGCGCCTGCTGCCGGTGTATGCCGAGCTGCTGAAGGCGCTGGAGGCGCGTGCCGTGAGCTGGGTGCAAATCGACGAGCCGGTGCTGGCGCTGGATCTGCCCGACGCCTGGTTGCAATCACTCAAAGGCGCCTATGACGCCATCGCCCAGCCGCATCTGCAGCTCATGCTGGCCACCTACTTCGAGTCGGTGGAGCGCCACCTGCCGCTGCTCGCCACGCTGCCGGTGCAAGGCCTTCACCTTGACCTGGTGCGCGCCCCGCAACAGGCGGCAGCCGCGCTGCAACACTGGCCGCGCAACAAGGTGCTGTCGGCCGGTGTGATCGACGGCCGCAACATCTGGCGTGCCGACTTGCGCGCGGTGCTGGCGCAGCTCAAGCCACTGCATGCGCACTGGGGCCACCGGCTGTGGCTGGCGCCGAGCTGCTCGCTGCTGCACAGCCCGGTCGATGCCGCGGTGGAGCTGAGGCTCGATGAGCCGGTGCGCGGCTGGCTCGCGTTTGCGGTGCAAAAGCTCGGTGAACTGGGCACGCTCAAACGTGCGCTGCTCGACGGCGACGCCGCCGAGGTGACGGCGCTCGATGCGAGTGATGCCGCGCAGAGATCGCGCCGCCTGAGCCCTCAAGTGAACCAGCCAGCCGTGCGCGCGCGGGTGGCGGCGCTCGGCGCAGCCGATGACTGCCGCGCGCAGATGTATGCCCAGCGCAGCGTGCAGCAGCGCAAGCGCCTGGCACTGCCGCCGTTTCCCACCACCACCATCGGCTCGTTTCCGCAGACCAATGAGATCCGTGTCGCGCGTGCACGCTTCAAGCGCGGCGAGCTGCGCGAGCCGCTATACCGCGAGCAGATGCAGCAGGCCATCACCCAGGCCGTGCGTGAGCAGGAAGAGCTGGGCCTCGACGTGCTGGTGCACGGCGAAGCCGAGCGCAACGACATGGTCGAGTACTTCGGCGAGCAGCTCTCCGGCTACGCCTTCACCGACAACGGCTGGGTGCAAAGTTATGGTTCGCGCTGCGTCAAGCCGCCCATCATCTACGGCGACGTGGCGCGGCCGGTGGCGATGACGGTGGAGTGGACACGTTACGCGCAGAGCCTCACCCCGCGCTGGATGAAAGGCATGCTGACCGGCCCGGTGACGATGTTGCAGTGGTCGTTTGTGCGCGACGACCTGCCGCGCGAGCAAGTGGCTTTGCAGCTCGCGCTGGCCTTGCGCGACGAGGTGGTTGATCTGGAAGCCGCGGGCATCGCGGTGATCCAGATCGACGAGCCGGCCTTCCGCGAAGGCCTGCCGCTGCGCCGCGTCGACTGGGCGGCTTACCTGGAATGGGCGGCGCGTGCCTTCCGCGTCAGCGCGAGTGGTGTGCGAGACGACACGCAGATCCACACCCACATGTGCTACTCGGAGTTCAACGACATCCTGCCCTCGATCGCGGCGATGGACGCTGACGTGATCACCATCGAAACCTCGCGCTCGCAGATGGAGCTGCTGCGCGGCTTTGGCGAGTTTGCCTACCCGAACGAGATTGGCCCGGGGGTCTACGACATCCATTCGCCGCGTGTGCCCGATGCCCAGGAGATGCTGGCCCTGCTGCGCAAGGCACGCGAGGTGATCCCCGACGATCGTTTGTGGGTCAACCCCGATTGCGGCCTGAAGACGCGCGGCTGGGAAGAAACGCGCAGCGCCTTGCGGCACATGGTGGAGGCGGCGAAGGCGCTGCGGGCCGAGGTCTGAGAGGCTAATGCAGTGTTCGACGCTACTCGGAACTTTTGACCCAAACGCCCAAACGGTCGCCACACGCCCCGTTCGCCCTGAGGTATCGAAGGGCAGCGATGGAGCGCTGCGCTGCCCTTCGATTCGCGAAGCGAACCCTGTCCTGAGCTTGTCGAAGGGTCAGGGCGACCGGAGAGGTGCAGCCCTATGTCTCGTCAAGAGTGCACCGCTGCACTAGGTTGATGCCAACCACGGCCGGAAGATAGCGCTGCAGACCGCATGCACCAGCTTCGTCGGGACCTTCGTGGCCAGCTTGTCGCCGATGAGCACCGCCGGTACGTCCGCCAGCAATATGCCAAGGGTGGTACCGATCACCCCCGATAGGGGATTGGCGTAGCGCGCCGCCAACGAGCCGGTAGTACTCTGAGCCCTGTCGCCCGGCGTCCAGCCGTACAGGAGATTCCTCGGCCAGGAAAGCGACGAACCGCGAGGCCCGCGCCGTGCTTGCACAGATTGGCGGCACCGCGTCGCACACGGGGGCTTCGCCGAAGGGCCTCGGGGTTGCGTACACGGGCACGCCGTCATCTCCGGCAGGCTTTGCCGCTTGGCATTGTTCGCTGCCGCACAGATTACGCGCCCATTCGGGTTCAGTATCAGCGGCCATGCT
>JBBRFR010000353.1:0-4235 GCA_038241485.1 Burkholderiales bacterium | reverse complement strand
GGCAGGTCACCCAAGAACGGTACCTTGCTCGCAGTGCCCGAGTACTCGTCTTTCAGCAGGCCGCCGAGCACCATGATCTGGCCGTCGTCGATCACAACTGTGGTCTCGATGGCGCTCTTGTCGGTGGTCGGGCCGGCGGTGGGCGAGGTGGCGATCACCGAAGAGTTCTCCTGGTAGATCGTCATGCGCACGGTGCCGCCTTCGCCGATCTGGGGCTTCACGCGCAGCGTGAGGCCCACGTCTTTGCGCTCGATGGTTTGGAAGGGGTTGGCCGAGCCGCCGGTGCTGCCGGTGTTGCTGAACGAGCCGGTGACGAAGGGTACGTTCTGGCCAATCACGATTTTGGCTTCTTCGTTGTCGAGTGAGATCAGGTTGGGGGTGGAGAGCACGTTGCCGTCGGCATTGGTCTCCAGGAACTTGGCCAGCGCGCCCAAGGTGTAGACGCTGCCGATCTTGCGCAGCACGCCGAGGTTGAATCCATTCGGGATCGACCCGGCCACGGCGGCCGCGGCTTCGGCCGTGCCTTTGATGGCCGCGCCCGACAGCGTGAGGATGTTGCCCTGGCCCGCGAAGTTGGTGCCGCCGCCGACGATGGTGTTGTCACCCCGTTGACCCGAGATGCCCTGCCACTGGATACCGACGTCGGAGATCTTGTTGGCGTCGACCTTGACGATCATCGACTCGATGTAGACCTGTGCACGCCGGGAGTCGAGCTGGTCAATCACGGCGCGCAGTTGTTTGTAGACCGGCTCGGGCGCCGTGATGATGAGTGAGTTGGTCGCTGGGTCGGCCTGGATGAAGCCGCCCGTGGACGGCCCGGCCGAGGCGCTCACCGGGGCGGTGGCCTGGGTTGATGCCCCGCCCTGCGCCTGGGCCAAGCCCTGGGGGGGCGCGGACGTGGGGCTGGTGCCGACCGAGGCCGAACCACCCGAAGACGCGCCGCTTCCGCCAGCGCCATACGCCGCACGCAGCACGGCGGCGAGCTTGGTCGAGTCGGCGTTTTTCAGGTACACCACATAGATGTTGCCCATGGGGTTGTTGCCCTGGGTCGGCTGGTCGAGCTTTTCGACGATGGTCTTGATGCTCGCCATGCGCGCCGGGGTGGACGCGCGCACGATCAGCGCATTGCTGCGCCCGTCGACCATGATCGACGAGGTGGCGCCGACGCCTGGCACGCCTGGGTTGGCCGAGCTGCCGCCGTCACTCAGGCGTTGCACCATGGTGGCCAGGTCGGTGGCCACCGCGTATTTGAGCGGGATGATCTCCACATCGCCTGCGCTGGGCGTGTCCATCGCCGCGATGATCTTGCCGATGCGCGCGAGGTTGTCGGCGTAGTCGGTGATGACGAGCGTGTTGTTGCCGGGGTTGGCGTTGATGGTGTTGTTGGGGCTGATCAACGGGCGCAGCACCGGCACCAGGTTGTTAGCGTTCTCGTGGCTCAGCTTGAAAATCTGCGTCAGCACCTGGTCGCCCTGGCGCGTGACCGCACCCACCGAGACCGTGCTTGATTGCAGCTTGGCGTCGGCCTCGGGCACCACCTTGAACAAGCCACCCGACTCCACCACGGTGAAGCCCAGGCCACGCAGCGCGGCCAGGAAGTTGAGGTAGGCCTCGCGCGGAGAGAGCGGCTCTTCGCTGAAGAGGGTGATGGTGCCCTTGACGCGCGGGTCAACCACGAACTGCTGCTTGAGGATGGCGCCCATGGCGCGCGACACACCTTCGATCTCGGCGTTGACGAAGTTCAGCGTGACCGGTTCGCCCTTGAAGCGCGATTCCTTTTGCTGCGCGTAGGCCATGGGCGCGGGCAGCAGCGAGGTGCACAAGATCACGGCGGCAAGCGCTGCAGCGAGCGGGCGCCGCGGCGCTTGGACAATCTCGGCCCCCAGGCCGACGCCTTGCGTCGTCCGCCCCCCGTGGGGGAGCAGAAAACTTGGGGTGGCCCTGCGTTTTCTTGTGGAGCGCGTATTCATACTTATCCGATCGAAATGACTGACACGGCACCGCTGCGCCGTCCGATGATGTTGAGCAGGTTGTTCAGTGCGGCCTCGTCGGCCTCGGTGGCCGCACGGGCTTCACCGCGGAAGCGTACGCCGTTGACGCCGGCCGTGCCTTCACCGGAGAGCTGCAATGCGCCGTCGAGCGTGGAGAGGCTCAGCTGGGTCGGGCTGCCGGCGGTGCCGATCACGCTGAAACGGTAGCTGCCCAGCGGCTCGAGGGTGGAAACGCGTGACGAGGCTTGCAGCATGTCGAGATCGGCCTGGCCTTCGACCAGCCAGCGCCCCTGCACCCATTCGAGCTTCACCCCCGACGATTGCAGCCGCAGCGAGCCGCCCAGCTGCAAGGTGTTCCAGGGCGTGCCCAGGCCACCCAGAAACGCACCCGGCCACTGGCCCACCCAGTCGGGTTTGGGGGCGAGCGTGACGGAAACACGGCCCAAACCGGGCTTGATCAGCAAGCTGACCGCACCGTTGAGGCAGCAGGCGTGGCGCGAGCGCAGCTCGAAGCCCAGGCCCTTGAGGCCGAGCGACCACTCCAGCCGGCCGGGCAGGGCGCTGGCGTCGCGGCTTTCGGGGCCGCCGGTCAGCACCGCCACGGCGCTGCCCGACCAGATGCTGCCGCGCGCGTCGGCCAGCTGCACCCGCTGGCCGGTCGCGCTGGAGACGGCGCTGGCCAGCCAGGTGGCTGGTGCGAAGGCGATCAGGCCGATCAACAAGCCGAGCACCACGCCGCCCATGGCCCAGCGCGAGGCGGCGCTGCGCGACTGCTCCCAGGCCAGCTCGGCGTAAGACGATTCTTGCCACTGGCTGGGCACGGCGCTCGATGCAAAACGCCGCTTGAGGCCGCGGCGTGCCGGTTTGCGCGCCATCACTGGGCCCCTCCGATGGTCACGATGATGGTGCCGGCATAACCCTGCGGCCCGCGTGCGAGCTGGGCCTCGGTAGGGCGGGAGCGCGCGCCACTGCGCGCTTCGGTGAGCCAGCCACGCAGAGCTTCGCCGGTGACGCCACTCAGCGTGAGCGTGGCGCGGTCGCCTTGCACGGTGATGCGGCCCTTGTCGCCCAGGCGGTCGGTGGCCGATTTGAGGGCTGCGGCCGCCTGCATGGCGGGCACGGGTGCCGCGCCGCGCAGCTCACGTGCCTCTGTGGCGAGGCGTTGCATGGATTGCAGCTGCAGGTCGAGCGCGTCGATCTGGGCCGGTGTTTCGCGCAGCGTGCGCAGGGCCGGTGCGACGGCGATCATCCAGAGGATGGCAATCCCGATCACGGTGGCTGCCACGCTCACCCCCAGCCGCTCACGCGCCGGCAAGGCACCCCAGCGCGTCAGTGCCTCGGTGCGCAGCGCCGTCAGCGGCGCGGGCAGTTTCACATTTTGGTTCTTCACAGGCCACGCCCTCCGGCGCCACGGGCGTTGAGCGGCAGGCGGCTGAGCGTCATGCTGCCGTCTCGGGCTTCGACTTGCCAGCCGCTGGGGCGC
Organism: Burkholderiales bacterium; assembly: GCA_038241485.1. Classification (GTDB taxonomy): domain Bacteria; phylum Pseudomonadota; class Gammaproteobacteria; order Burkholderiales; family Burkholderiaceae_C; genus Rhizobacter. The sequence goes on along the minus strand of JBBRFR010000353.1, from coordinate 761 downwards.
AGCTGGCTGCTGAATTGTTCAATCTGCGCCGGGTCCCAACCGGGGGCCGACAGCGACAGCTTGCCGGGCTCATATCGCAGGCCGTCCACCGGCGGGCGGTCGCCGGGCCAGGCGCTTGCGGCGGCTTGCAGCATGGGCTCCAGGTCGGTTTCGCCCGGCTTGCCGGCAATGGCGCGCAGGGTGTCGGTTTCGCGTTGCATCTGCAGCGGCGCATCGAGCACGGCACGCACCTGCGGGTGGGCGGTTTGCAGCAGCTTCACCATGGCCTGGCGTTTGCCATCCACTTCGAGGCGCTGGTGTGCCGCCCACAGGTTGAGGCCGATGACCTGTACCGCCACCAAGGTGATCAGCCCATAGCGCATGGGCTTCCAGGCGGGGTTGAGAAACTGCCGCCACACATCGCGCAATGCGCGGGTGCCGCGGTTCTTGCGGGCGAGTGTGAACTGGCGCAGGTTCCAGAGCGAGCGCGAGGCTTGCAATGCGCGTTGTGGCCAATCCATCACCGCGACGGGCACACCGAGCCAGCGTTCGGCGGCGGCGGCGGTGCCGGGTGTGGCGCTCCAGCGCGCGCCTTCGGGCAATGGGGTGGGCAGCAGGGCACGCGCCAGGCTGCCTTGCAGGCTGATCTGGGCCGCGCCGTCGGTGTGCGCCCAGGTCAGCGTGGCGCCTTGCGAGGCGTCGCCCAGCTCGGCAAAGTGGCCAGTCGGCGGCTCGTCGGGCCACGACATCGGCACCACGCGGTCGATGAATACATTGGCTTT
>JBBRFR010000352.1:0-4275 GCA_038241485.1 Burkholderiales bacterium | reverse complement strand
GCATGGACCCCGCGCATCGCAGCCGTCTGCACCTCGCCTTGGCCCGCCGACTGGGGGGCCGCGCCGAGCTGGTGACGGCTGCGGCCGAGCAATACCTGCCGGCGCTGGATGCGCTAGAGACTGCCGCCGACGAAGCCGAGCGCCGCTTGGTGGTCGGATATTTTCAACACGCCGCGGCGCGCTTGCGCGGGTTGAACTATGGGGTGGCCGAACGTTTCCTGGCCGCGGCCATTCGCTTGCTCAAGGCCGTCGAGACGCCGGCCGATGCCCGCCAGCTGGCCTGGCTCGAGGCGGAGCAGCACAAAGCGCTCTACAGCCTGGGCCGGCTCGACGAAGGTGAGGCCGTGTACGCCTCCATGCGGGCGCGCTCCGAAAATCCGTTTGACCTGGTCGACGCGGCGGGCGTACAGATCAGCAGCTTGCTCAACCGCCGTCGCTACCCCGAGTCGATGGCGATGGGCCTGCAGCTGCTGGCCGAACTCGGGCTTGCCAAGCCCGACGATCCCGCCCCGACCCTCGGTGCTGGGATTGAGCGCCTGATCAGCTGGTATCGCAGCGACGACAAGCTGAAGGACTTTCAGCGCCCGGCGGTGCAAGACCCCCGGGTTCTGGCCTGGGCCAAGTTCCTCATCAAGAGCGCCAATGCGGCCTTCTTTTGCGACGCAACGACCTTTGCGTGGGTGGTTCTGGAAGCCCACCGCCTGTGGATCGAACACGGCCCCTGCGCAGAATTGATGCCCAGTGTCGGCTCGACGCACTTCTTGCTGGTGGGCGCTGCGCAGGACTACCGTGGCGCCTACGAAGTCGCGCGCCACGTGGTGTCGGTGGGCGAGGCGCGTGGCTTCGAACCCGGAACCTCCGTGGCGCGCTGCAATTTCGGCACTGCCGCGGGTCACTGGGTGGAGCCGATCGAAGGTGTGGTGCACTCCAGCCGCCGGGCGCGGGCAGACCTGATGCGCGCCGGAGATTTTCCGTTTGCCTCGTACACCTATCTCGCCGGTGACCTGCTGTTTGATTGCGGCGCCACGCTGGATGTGGCGAGCGCCGAAGTAGAAGAGGGCCTGGCCTTCGCCGCGCGCACCGGCAATGTGGACGTGTTGCAGCGCTACCTGCCGCGCCGTCAGCTGATCCGCGCCATGCGGGGAGAAACGAGCGCGGCCGGCGGCTTCGGCGACGATGGTTTTGACGAAGTTGCGTATGTGCAAAACATGGGCGGGCCTGGCACCACTGCGGCCACCTATCACATCGTGCGCACCGTCTGCGCGGCCATCTTTGGCGACAGTGCAGCGTGGGCGCGCCATGCCGGCTTGGCCATGCCCCTGCTGGGGCGCACGCCCGGCTACTACCTCACGTCGCTGGCCCGGGTGCTGCAGGCGGTTGCCCTCGCGGACCAAGCCCGCGGCCTGCCGCTCATGGAACGTGCGGCGGTGTTGCAAGAGCTCGACACCACCTGCCTGGGCTGGCTGACCTTGCGCGCTGCCGATGCGCCAGAGAACTACCTTCACCTGCAGCGCTGGGCCGAGGCCGAGCGAGCCTGGGCGGCTGGCAAAACCTGGGCGGCGGGAGATGCCTTCGACGTGGCGATGCAAGCCGCCGCGCTGCGCACGCGCCCCTGGCACCGCGCCTTGATTACCGAGCGCGCCGCACTATTCCACCTGGCTCACGGCATGGAAATGACCGGTCGCGAATGGATGCTCGCCGCCTGCGAGTTGTATGAAGCATGGGGTGCTGCCGGCAAGGCCAGCGAGATGCGCCGCAGCCATGCGTTCTTGCGCAGCGGCTCCAACCTGCGCCGCGTCGAAGGCCATCTGCGCAGCACCATCGTCTCGACCGATGTGGTGGACATGATGGCGGTGTTGCGGGCTTCGCAGGCGCTCAGCTCCGAGACCAGTCTGGCGCGGCTGACCGACCAGGTCGGCAAGGTGCTGGGCTCGATGACAGGCGCCACCGGCGTGCAACTGGTGGTGCGCCCCGAGGCGACGGCAGACTGGTTCATGGCGGTGTCGATGGGGAGCAGTGCCGAGCCCGTGACGGTAGAGCAAGCGGGCGCCCGCGGCGAACTGCCGTTGTCGGTGTTCCGCTATGCCGAGCGAACGGCCGAGGTTTTGCTGATCGACGATGCGACCCAGGACGACCGCTTCGCGAGCGACCCGTACATCGCCAAGCTGCAATCTTGTTCACTGCTGCTGGCCCCGGTGTTCAACCAGGGAAAGCTCAGCGCGATGTTGATGCTCGAAAACCGCTTGCGCCGGGCTGCGTTCACTGCCGACAGGCTGGACGCGATCACGCTCATCGCCGGGCAGTTGTCGGTGTCACTCGACAACGCCTTGCTCTATGCGTCGCTGGAGCGGAAAGTGGCAGAACGCACGGTGGCGCTGGAAGAGGCCAATCAGCGCCTGGAGCAGCTCAGCCAGACCGATGCCCTCACCGGCCTGGCCAACCGCCGCCGCTTCGACGAAGCCCTGGACGCGGAATGGCAGCGCGCCAAGCGCACTGGCACGCCGCTCGGCCTGGCCATCATCGACATCGACTTTTTCAAGCTCTACAACGACCATTACGGGCACCAAGGCGGCGACACCTGCTTGCAACGGGTTGCCAGCACGCTGGCCGCGGGTCGGCGCGGCGGCAGCGACCTGGTGGCCCGCTACGGGGGCGAGGAATTTGTGATTCTGCTGCCCAACACCGATCTCGCCAGCACCTACCTGGTGGCCGAGCGTGTGCGGGCCGAGGTTGAGGCGCTGATGGAGCCGCATCTGAAGGCCACGGTGGGGACGGTGACCATCAGCGCGGGCGTGACCGCGACCGTGCCTGCCGCCGACGCCACCCCCGGCGCCTTCATCGAGGCGGCCGATGCAGCCCTTTACGAGGCCAAGCGGCGCGGTCGAAATCGCGTCGTGACGTCGCCCGAGCAGGGCAAGCCGACGTGATCAGGGTGCCGCGCTGCACCCGTTCATGAGTGGCTTCAGCGACGCCGGTCAGTTGGGGTTTTCCAGCCGCTTGCCTTCGAGCAGCATGCGTGTGCCGTCTGCCGCAGGCACGGGGCGCGAGAAGAAGTAGCCCTGCATCTCGTCGCAGCCATGCAGCCGCAGGAAATCGAGTTGCGCCTGGGTTTCCACGCCCTCGGCCACGACCTTCAATTTGAGGTTGTGGGCCAGGCCGATGATCGCTTGGGCAATGGTGGCGTCGTCGGCGTCGGTGGTCACGTCGCGCATGAAACCCCGGTCGATCTTGAGTGCATCGAGCGGGAAGCGCTTCAGGTACGACAGGCTGGAGTAGCCGGTGCCAAAGTCATCGACTGAGAGGCGCACACCCATCGCTCGCATGCTGTTCAAGATGCGCACGGCTTCTTCCGGGTCGTTCATCAGCATCGACTCCGTCAACTCGAACTCAAGCCAACACGCGTCGATGCCGGTCTCGGCCAGGATGGCACCGATGACCCCATCGAAATCACGTTGCTGAAACTGCCGCGCCGACACATTGACTGCGATCGGGCGCAGCGGCACGCCTTCGGCTTTCCAGCGCAGAAGCTGATCGATCGCCGCGCGCACGACCCACTCGCCCACGCGGATGATCAAGCCCGTTTCTTCGAGGATGGAGATGAACTTCAGCGGCGGCACGAGGCCGCGTTGCGGGTGTTGCCAGCGCAGCAAGGCCTCGAAGCCGCTGATCTCGCCACTGGCCAGGCTCAGCTTGGGCTGGTAGTGCAGCACAAACTCCTCACGCTCCAAGGCGCCGCGCAGCTGGGTTTCAAGGGTCAGGCGCTCGAGCGCGAGCTCGTTCATCTGCGGCAGGTAGAGCTGGTAGGTGTTGCGGCCCCGCTCTTTGGCGCGCCACATCGCCGCGTCGGCATTTTTCAGCAGATCGGTGGCCGATTGCGCATCTTCCGGGAACATGGCCAACCCGAGGCTTGCCGACGCATAGACCTCATTGCCTTCGGCCAAGGCGAAAGGCAGTGCCAGCGCTGCCATCACTTTCTGCGCCACCAGCACGGCATCTTCCGGGTGCGACAAATTTGAGAGCACGAAGGCGAACTCGTCTCCGCCGAGCCGGGCCACCGTGTCGCTGCCTCGCACGCAGCCTTTCAGACGCTCGGCCACCAGCACCAGCAGCTCGTCACCCACGGCATGGCCGAGCGTGTCGTTGATGGCCTTAAAACGATCCAGATCAATCACGACGACAGCGGCGCGCTGCTCGTTGCGTTGCGCCAGCGCGAGCGTCAGCACGAGCCGGTCGATCAGCAGATGCCGGTTGGGCAGGCCGGTCAGGGTGTCGAAT
>JBBRFR010000351.1:0-4296 GCA_038241485.1 Burkholderiales bacterium | reverse complement strand
GTTAGAACGCTCGCCTGACAACGACCGCCACCAACTTTTTTAACAAGGAACTCTCATGGAACAAGCTAACCAAGCCATGCAAGCGGCCATGCAGCCGCTGCTCAAGCTGACCCAAGCCAACATGGAGCTGCTGACGCAGTTTTCGACCTCTCCTGAGGTGATGGCGCAATCGATAGCCACCGCACAGAACATGCTGCAACAAGGCCAGAAATCTGCCAGCGGCCTGGCACAGACGAACGCGTTTGCCCAGCTCACCCAGGGCTTCATGAAAAACTACACCGAGTTCGTGACCGAGCTGAGCCAGAGCGGCATGGCTGCTCTGGCGATGGGGCAGGCCGAGATGGTGCGGCGCACGCAAGAGGCCGGCAGCAATGTGATCGATGCGACCACTGCGCGCAGCAAGCGATCGCGCTGATCCACGACGCTGACTCGCGGGTGAGCGCATGAGCAAACGCGGGCTGAGTGCGGCTTGGGCCAAAACTTGGCAGCGCAGCTTGAATGCGATCACGCGCCAAGCCCTGGGGGCTGGCACCCGGTCGGTCAAGAAGACGCTGCGGCCGGTGCTGGCGCGGGCCAAGGCCAAGTCTCGCGCGCCACCGGGCGCGGGCGACTGGCTCAGCGGCATGGTCATGGGCGCGGCGGGCGCGCGCAGATTCAAGCTGTTTCGCCCCCCGGGCATCGTGTTGGGCGAGCGCCTGCCGCTGCTCGTGATGCTGCATGGCTGCGGCCAAGACGCCAAGAGCTTTGCCCACAGCACGCGCATGAACGGGGTGGCCGCGCGCGAGCGCTTTCTGGTGCTCTACCCCGAGCAAGACCGCATCTCCAACCTACACGGCTGCTGGAACTGGTTTGACACCGACTCCGGCCGCGCTTACGGCGAAGCGGCTTTGATCATGCAGGCGGTCGACCAGGTGTGCCTGCTTTACCCCGCAGACCGCACCCGTGTGGCCGTGGCCGGGCTGTCATCGGGGGCGAGCATGGCGGCCATGCTCGCCACGCGTTACCCCTCGCGCTTCAAGGCGGTGGTGATGCACTCGGGCATTGCGCCTGGCGCGGCCCATTCGGGCTTGTCGGCGATTGGTGCCATGCACGGCCACCGAAGCCGCCGACGGCCCCCGGCCGCTGTGGCGATCAAAGCCAACTCATGGCCACCGCTGATGGTGATACAGGGCCGCGCCGACGCAGTGGTGGTGGCCAGCAATGGCCCGGCAGCCGCTCAACACTGGGCCCATGCGGCGGGGGCACACGCCCACACCGGGCGCAGCCTGCAGCGAGGCAACCGTTACCCCATGACGGTGACGGACTTCAAGCACCTGCGCAATACGGTGGCCACACTGGTTGAAGTCGATCGCCTGGGGCACGCCTGGAGTGGAGGTGCGGCCAAGCAGCCCTTCAGCGACGCCCAGGGCCCAGATGCCTCGCGCATGGCTTGGGCCTTTGCGGCCAAGCAGTTTCGAGCCTGAGACAGGAAAACTAGCGTGAGCTGCGGGGCGTGACGCGCTTGGCGCGGATGGATTTGACGACCTGAAACGTGCACATGAGCGTCACGGAGGCGCCCAGGGCCAGCGGCAACAGCGAGCCGGACACCTCGGTGAGCCAAGCCCCCACGAACATGCAGGCGAGCCCGACGCCATAAAGACGGAACAACTGCGGTTTGGCTGTCATGGCGGCATCTTGAGCGGAGGTAAGCCAGTCTGGCACCCATCGGCCTGAGCCAGCGCGCAGATATGAAGTACTAATGCGCGCCAAACCGCAGTGCAACGGCGTGTAGGAGCAGCCTGACGTCGATTCAGCAATTTTGCGACGACGCGCGGGCACCACCGCTGACAGCGAGCAGCCGGGCAAGAGTTGACAGTCGACCTACTCGTCAAATTCGCACGAGCAGCAGGCTTCGGCACCGTCCGTCGCCATTTTCTAGAAGCAGGAGATTCACATGAATGAAACACCTTTGATGACCGGGCTGTTCCCTGACCGCGAAAGCGCGGAACGTGGCTACAACGCCTTGTCCGAACGCGGCTACTCGTCGAAAGACGTCAATCTCGTGATGTCTGACGACACCAAGGAGCGCCATTTCGCCGCAGCCGGCACTGAGACCGAACTCGGCAACAAGGCGGCCGAGGGCGCTGGCGTGGGCGGTGCCATCGGTGGCACCTTGGGCGCCATTGCGGCGGCCGTGGCGGCCGTCGGCACCAGCATCGCCATCCCTGGCTTGGGGCTGGTCATTGCCGGCCCGCTTGCGGCGGCCATTGCGGGCGCGGGCGCCGGCGCTGCCACAGGCGGCCTGGTGGGCGCGCTGGTGGGCTGGGGCTTGCCCGAAGAGCGCGTGAAGCGCTACGACGAAGGCCTGCGCAAGGGCGGCATCCTGATGGGCTTCCGCCCACGCAATGATGACGACGCGGAATACATCAACGACACCTGGACGACCAGCCGCGCCCAAGACGTTTACCGATAGCGTGAAAGCCGTGCGGCAGTGGGTTGCCGCACGGCGATCGCGGGGCGTGCCTGCGCCGAGGCACACGCTGGTTTCAACAAGCTCAGCCCGAACGGAGATTGCCCTGTCTTACCTGCCGCCTGCTCGGCGGCGACGGCGGTACCTCGCCATCAGTGGCGTCACCGAGATGCCGTGCACAACGATCGAACTCACGACCACGGCGACCGTCAAGCCGACCAGGGTTTGCGTGTGTTCAGGTGGCAAGCCGTGGTTGAGCGCGTAGGTCAGGTAGTAGAGCGAGCCGATCCCGCGGATGCCGAACCATCCGATCAGTCGCTGCTGCCCCGGTGAGATGCGGCGCGAGCCCGCCAAACCGATGGCCACCGACAGCGGGCGCACCAGCAGCAGCACGAGGGGCACGAACCACCACGCTGCTGGCACCCACGGCACCGCCCACAGCACCATGCCCAGCAAGACCACACCAACCATCTCGCCAATGCGGTCGAGCTGATCGTTGAAGCTCAGGACCGCATGCGCCAGGTAGGCGGGCGCATGTTGGGGGTCGGTGGCGATCTGGGTGGCGACCCCGGGCTGCGAGCTGTGATGCGCTTGTTCAACCAGGGCAACTGCCGCCGCCGGGTCGGCAACGGGCACCACTCCCGGCGATGCGGCCGCGGCGGCGGTGCCGGTGCTGGCCTTCGCGCTGCCGGCCTTCGCGGTGTGGCGCAGTGCCAGGCCGGCGGCGAACACGGCGAGGAAGCCGTAGGCCGTGGCCAGCACGGCACACCCGTAGGCCAACCCGATGAGACCCAGCGCGAGAAAGTTCTCGTAACCCACCGCCTCCTGGTGGTGGCGGCGCAGGTACAGCACGAGCCGGCCCAGGCCGGTGCCCCACGCGGCACCGATGGCGAGGCCGGCCCCGCAGGCCCAAATCACGTCCACCGCCAACCAGCGCCAGCCCAGTTCACCCAACTCGTGTGCCCCGAGCAGGCCCAGCCCGAGCATCACCACCGGAAACGCCGTGCCATCGTTGAGCCCGCCTTCGCCTGTCAGCGCAAAGCGCACCTGGTCGCGGTCGGCCGGGTCGCTGACCTGCACCTCGGTGGCAAGCACTGGGTCGGTCGGGGCGAGGATGCCGCCCAGCAACACCGCCACCCCCAGCGGCAGCCCGAGCAGCCAGTAGCCTGCAGCCGCGACCAGCGCGACCGTCGCCAGCATGGACACGAGCGCCAGTCGCAGCGGTGAAAACCACCGCTTGTCGCCCAGCCCCACGCTCATCTTCAACCCGGCGGTGAAGAGCGAGAGCAGCACGATGACTTCGGTGAGGTGCTCGAGCAACGTGGCGTTGTCGAAAGGGGTGGGGGCTGCCAGCGCCAGCCCCAAGGGGCCGAGCGCAAGGCCGGCCAGCAGGTAGAGCATCGAGGTGCTGACGGGCATGCGCGACAGCATCGAGCCGCCGAGCGCCATCACGACCAAGAGCGTGCCGCCAAGAGAGAGCCAGAGTGCAAATGTCATGCGGCAGGGTACGCTAAACCCGCAGTTGCGGCTGGGTCGCGACCGAGGTAGATCGGAGGCCCAGTGCGCTCTCAACCCGATCCAACAACCAAGGCGTTCCTGGGCTTTGTTTCATCACTTCGGCGACGCTGCGGCACGTGTGAGCAAGCTCCTGTGAGGCCAGCAGCTGAGCCAGTTGCCTGGTCATGCGCCTGACAGACATGCGCTTGGCCAGCAGCACGTCGGCCACCCCCAAGCGCTTGGCGCGCAGGCCGTTGTCAAACTGGTCGTAGGCGAACGGCACGACAAGCTGTGGTGCACCGGCACGAAAGGCCTCAGCCGTGGTTCCGATGCCTCCGTGGTGCACGACA
>JBBRFR010000350.1:0-4296 GCA_038241485.1 Burkholderiales bacterium | reverse complement strand
GAGCAGCTCGCGCACTTCCATTTCGACGAGTTCGAGCAGCTCGGCGTCGTCGACCATGTCGCACTTGTTCAGGAACACGATGATGTAAGGCACGCCCACTTGGCGGGCCAGCAGGATGTGTTCGCGGGTTTGCGGCATCGGGCCGTCAGCAGCAGAGCACACCAAAATCGCGCCGTCCATCTGGGCGGCGCCAGTGATCATGTTCTTCACGTAGTCGGCGTGCCCGGGGCAGTCGACGTGTGCGTAGTGGCGGTTCTTGGTCTCGTACTCGACGTGCGCGGTGTTGATGGTGATGCCGCGGGCCTTTTCTTCGGGCGCCGCGTCGATCTGGTCATACGCCTTGGCTTCGCCGCCGAAGAGCTTCGACAGCACGGTCGTGATCGCCGCCGTCAGCGTCGTCTTGCCATGGTCAACGTGCCCAATCGTGCCCACATTGACGTGCGGCTTCGTACGTTCAAATTTGCCTTTTGCCATTTTTCGCGCTCCTAGCGGTCGAGATTGACAGTGCTGAAAAACTTGGTGCCCATGGCGCGGATCGAACGCGCGACCTCTCCCTTACCAAGGGAGTGCTCTACCACTGAGCCACATGGGCCGATCTTTGTTGCCTGATCGACACTGGTTTGCACTTCACTCCATCTGCGCAAACCACTGGCGACTTCTTTACTGGAGCGGGAGACGGGAATCGAACCCGCGTCATTAGCTTGGAAGGCTAGGGTTCTACCATTGAACTACTCCCGCTCGGGAGCCCCTCTTTGGCAACGATCCAACTCGCCAACATCGAGGAGAAACACATTTTCAGAATTCGTTTCGCTTTGGTGGAGGAGGCTGGATTCGAACCAGCGTACTCGTTAGAGGGCAGATTTACAGTCTGCTGCCATTAACCACTCGGCCACCCCTCCAAAGCGAACCGAGGACTATAGCATCGAAATCCGACACTTCGACTTCACAAGCGCCACCAGTCCACCTTTTCCTGTGTCGCCAGAAAGTGGCTGCCTTCGGCCATGAACTGCTTGCGAATGTCGTAGGACGGATGGCGGGTGACCAGTACCCGAGGCGAAACTCCCGCGAGCAAGGCTTTGGCAAGGAATTGCTGCGCCTTGCCGCCCCAGAGTAAAAACGTCGGCGGCTCGGGTCGACTGCACAATGCCATGACAATTTCAGATGTGAGCGCAAGCCAACCTGCTTTGAGGTGACTCCCAGCACTGCCCACTTGCACCGTCAGCGTTGGGTTGAGCAGCAGCACACCTTGTTGCGCCCAGGCATCCAGCTTCCACACGGCAGGGGGTGTCCAGCCGGGCCGGTCGGTGGCCAGCACCTCGAAGATGCGCGCCAGCGAGCGAGGTCGGCCGTGCCCTGCTGAAAAGGCCAGACCGTCGGCGTGGCCGGCCGTGGGGTAGGGGTCTTGCCCAAAGATCACCACCTTGGACTCGCTGGGGGGCACCAGCCGCAAGGCTCGAAAGGGGTCGATCGGTGCAATTTCCTTCGCACCGGAGAATGCCCTCACCTGCTGAACAACTCCGTTTTCTGCGGCCGGCGTCCATCCCGGCAACACGGTTCGCCAAGCGGGAGGCAGCGTGGCAAACGCCGCCGGGAGATCGTCGGCCGTCATGCGAACAGCTGGCCCAGGGCCACACCTGGGTCGGGCGCGCGCATGAAGGCCTCGCCGACCAGGAAGGCGTGCACCTCGGCATCGCGCATGCGCTGCACATCGGCGCGCGACAGGATGCCGCTCTCGGTGACGAGCAAACGATCGGCAGGCACGCGCGACAGCAAAGACAGCGTGGTTTCCAGGATCACCTCGAAGCTGCGCAGGTTTCGGTTGTTGATGCCCAGCAGCGGTGTTTTCAGGCGCAGTGCGCGGTCGAGCTCGGCGCCATCATGCACCTCGACCAGCACCGCCATGCCGAGCGCATGGGCTTGCGCCTCCAGGTCGGCCATTTGTGTGTCGTCCAAGCAGGCGGCGATCAGCAAAATGCAATCAGCGCCCATCGCACGAGCCTCGAACACCTGGTAGGCGTCGACCATGAAATCCTTGCGCAGCACGGGCACAGAGCAGGCGGCGCGCGCCTGCTCCAGGTAAGCCGTCGCACCTTGGAAAAATTGCACATCGGTCAGCACGCTCAGGCAAGCCGCACCGTGGCGCTCATAGCTCGCAGCAATTTCGGCCGGCACGAAGTGCTCGCGCAACACACCCTTGCTCGGGCTGGCCTTCTTCACCTCGGCGATCACGGCCGCGTGGCCGGCGGCAAGCTTGGCACGCAGCGCGCCGGCGAAATCACGCACGTCGGTGCGTGCTTCGGCCTCGCGGCGCAATGACACCAGGTCACGTTTCACACACGCCGCAGCGATCTCTTCGCGCTTGACGGCAACGATTCGATTCAGGATGTCGCTCATGGCTTCAAGCCGCCTTGAACTGCTGTGTCGCCGCGACAAACTGGCTGAGCTTCTTCAGAGCGCCTCCCGAGGCCACAGCTTCGCGGGCGCGCTTCACGCCTTCAGCGACTGACGACGCCACGTTGGCGCAATACAGCGCCGCACCGGCGTTGAGCAGCACGATGTCGCGCATCGGCCCGTCTTCATTGGCAAACGCACGCTGGATGCACTGCACTGACTCGGCCTTGTTGGCCACCTTGAGCACCCGCGTGTCGTAGACCGGCATGCCGAAGTCGCTCGGGTGCACGACGTACTCGCGCACCTCGCCGTTTTTCAACTCGCCCACGAGCGTCTCGCCGGAGAGAGAAATCTCGTCCATGCCGTTCATGCCGAACACCACCATCACGTGGTCGGAGCCCAGGCGCTGCAGCACCCGCACCTGGATGCCCACCAGGTCGGCATGAAACACGCCCATCAGCTGATTGGGCGCCGCAGCCGGGTTGGTGAGCGGCCCCAGGATGTTGAAAATGGTGCGCACGCCCATCTCCTTGCGTACCGGGCCGGCGTGTTTCATCGACGCGTGGTGGTTGGGCGCGAACATGAAGCCGATGCCGGTCTGCTCAAGGCACTGCACCACCTGTTCGGGTTGCAGGTCGACGTTGGCGCCGAGGGCTTCGAGCACATCGGCACTGCCGGTGCTCGACGACACGCTGCGCCCGCCGTGCTTGGCCACCCGCGCGCCGGCCGCCGCGGCGACAAACATCGCTGCGGTGGAGATGTTGAAGGTGTTGGCCCCGTCGCCACCCGTGCCGCACAGGTCAACCAGGTTCGTCTTGTCGGCCAAGGCCACGGGTGTGGCGAATTCGCGCATCACCTGGGCCGCTGCAGCAATCTCGCCGATGGTTTCTTTCTTGACGCGCAGGCCCATCGCCAGGGCGGCAATCATCACCGGCGACATCTCGCCGTTCATGATGCGGCGCATCAACGTGAGCATTTCGTCGTGAAAGATCTCGCGGTGGTCGATGACGCGGGCCAGGGCTTCGGTGTTGGTGATCGTCATGGCGGTTGGGCTTTCAGGCAGACAGGTGTTCGCGAACGGCGGCGATGGCGCGATCAACGCCCTCGGCATCCACATCGAGGTGGGTGACAAAGCGCAGGCGGTACAAGCCGGTGGCGAGCACGCCACGCGACTTCAGGTGTTCGATGAGGCCGTCGGCACGTTCACCTTGCACGTCGGCAAAGACGATGTTGGTTTGCGGCGCTTCGACCTCGATTCCGGGCAACGCGCTCAGGCCCGTGGCGAGGCGCTGCGCGAGCGCGTGGTCATCGGCCAGCCGCACCACATGGTGATCCAGCGCGTGCAGCGCTGCAGCCGCCAGCACACCCGCCTGGCGCATGCCACCGCCCAGCATCTTGCGCCAGCGGTGCGCGCTCTTGATCAGCGCCTTCGAACCACACAGCGCCGAGCCCACCGGGGCGCCCAACCCCTTGGAGAAACACACCGAGACGGTGTCGAAGTGCTGCGCGATCTCTCGCGGCGGAACGTTCAACGCGGTGGCGGCGTTGAAGAGGCGGGCACCATCGAGGTGGGTTGCCAGGCCACGCTGACTCGCCAAGGCAGTCGCTTGCGCCATGTAGGCCTTGCTCAAGGCCTTGCCACCCAAGGTGTTCTCCAGGCACAGCAAACGCGAGCGTGCGAAGTGCGCGTCGTCGGGTTTGATGGCCGCCGCGATGTTGTCCAGCGCCAGCGTGCCATCGGCCTGGTGCTCCAGCGGCTGCGGCTGCACACTGCCCAGCACCGCCGCGCCGCCGGCTTCCCAGCGGTAGGTGTGCGCCATCTGGCCGACGATGTATTCGTCGCCGCGCCCACAGTGGCTCATGATGGCAATCAGGTTGCTCTGCGTGCCGCTGGGCACGAAGAGC
>JBBRFR010000349.1:0-4343 GCA_038241485.1 Burkholderiales bacterium | reverse complement strand
CGCTGCCGTTCTACAACAGCTTCTTCCAGACCGCGACGCCACCCGCGATCGAGCTGGCCGAGTTGCTTGCACAAGTCACGCCGCCGCAGTTCAAGCATGTGTTCTTCTCCGGCTCGGGCTCTGAGGCCAACGACACCATCGTGCGCATGGTGCGCCGCTACTGGGACTTGCAAGGCCAGCCGCAGCGCAGCGTGATCATCAGCCGCCACAACGCGTACCACGGCTCCACCATGGCCGGCGCCTCGCTGGGCGGCATGAGCGGCATGCACGAACAGGGCGGGCTGCCCATCCCCGGCATCGTGCACATCGAACAACCATTCTGGTTCGAGAGCGACCGCACCTTGAGCCGCAACGAGTTCGGCCTCAAGGCGGCGCGTGCACTCGAAGCCAAGATCCTGGAGATTGGCGCCGACAAGGTGGCCGCCTTCATCGGCGAGCCGATCCAGGGCGCCGGTGGCGTGATCGTGCCGCCCGCTACCTACTGGCCCGAGATCCAGCGCATTTGCGACAAGCACGGGATCTTGCTCATCGCCGACGAGGTCATTACCGGCTTCGGCCGCACCGGCAACTGGTTCGGCTGTGAAACCCTGGGCTTCAAGCCCGACCTGATGACCTTTGCCAAGGGCGTGAGCTCAGGTTACATCCCGCTTGGTGGTGTGATGGTGGGCGATCGGGTCGCCAGCGCTCTCATCGACAAGGGCGGCGAGTTCAACCACGGCTACACGTATTCGGGCCACCCAGTGGCCTGCGCGGTGGCGCTGGCCAACATCCGGTTCATCCAGCGCGAGCGCCTGGTCGAGAAGGTGCGCGAAGAACTCGGCCCCTACCTCGCCAAGAAGTTCGCCGAGCTGGCCGAGCACCCCTTGATCGGCGAAGCACAAACCTGCGGCCTGATGGGCGCTTTGCAAATGGTCAAGAACAAGGCCACGCTCGAACCCTTCGACAGCAAACTCGAGGTCGGCATGATGTGCCGCGCCCACTGCTTCGGCAACGGCCTGATCATGCGCGCGGTTGGTGACCGCATGATCGTCGCGCCGCCTCTGGTAATGACGCTCGCGCAGATCGACGAGATGGCCGCGCTCATTCGCAAGTGTCTCGATTTGACACAGGCCGAGCTGAAGCAAAATAACTGGTTGTAGCCAAGGCGCGTGTGGCACGGGGTTTGCCTGTGCAGCCAATGCACAGCGCGCTGCCTAGACTGGCGCAGATTGATCGAGGTCTCAACATGAAGGAGAAAGCAATGAAGCAGGTGTTCGGCGCTCTGGGTTTGGCCATTTCCGCAACCGCCGTTCTGTGGGCAGCGCCGGCGACGGCCCAGGAAGAAGAGAAGGTTCTGAACATCTACAACTGGTCAGACTACATCGCCGAAGACACGATCAAGAACTTCGAAAAAGAGACCGGCATCAAGGTCCGCTACGACAACTTCGACAACAACGAGATCGTTCACGCCAAGTTGGTGGCGGGCAAAACGGGCTACGACATCGTCGTTCCCTCGTCGCATTGGGCCAAGCTCCAGGTTGACGGCGGCCTGCTGCGCAAGATCGACCGCACGCAAGTGCCCAACTACAAAACCTCGACCCCGACGTGCAGGCCCAGCTCGCCAAGCTCGACCCGGGCAACCAGTACATGGTCAACTGGCTGTGGGGCTACACCACGGTGGGCATCAACGTCGACAAGGTGAAGGCGGCGCTCGGCAGCACACCGATGCCAGAGAACGCCTGGGATCTGATCTTCAAGCCCGAGTACATCAGCAAGCTCAAGAGCTGCGGAGTGTCTTTCCTCGACTCGCCCACCGAGGTGGTGCCGGCTGCCTTGTATTACCTGGGCAAGCCCGCCTACAGCAAAACCGCCTCCGACTACACCGCCGCGGCCAACCTGCTGAAGAGCATCCGCCCCTACGTCACGCTGTTCAGCTCGTCGGGCTACATCAACGACATGGCCAGCGGCTCCATCTGCCTGGCGCTCGGCTGGTCAGGTGACATCAACATCGCCCGCCAGCGCGCCATCGACGGCAAAACCGGCCAGAAGATCGAGGCCCTGCTGCCCAAGACCGGCGGACTGCTGTTCTTCGATGTGATGGTCATTCCCACCGACGCCGCGCACCCGAACAATGCGCACAAGTTCATCAACTACATGCTCAAACCCGAGGTGAGTGCGTCTCTCACCAACAAGGTGTTCTACGCCAACGCCAACAAGGAGTCGAAGAAGTTCATCAAACCCGAGGTGGCCAACAACCCGAGCGTGTTCCCGCCCGAGGCCGAGATGAAGAAGATGTCGGCGCCTGACGCCATTGCCAACGACCTGCGTCGCCTGATGACGCGCACCTACACCACGTTCAAGACCGGCCTGTGAGCGCCATGGTTCAGGCGCAACAGGCCGCCAACGCCGCTGCATTCCTGCAGATCCGTGAGGTGGTGAAAGACTTTGACGGCTACAAGGCCGTCAACAACGTCAGCATCGACATCGCCAAGGGCGAGATCTTTGCGCTGCTCGGCTCCTCGGGCTGCGGCAAGACCACGCTGCTGCGCATGTTGGCGGGCTTCGAGACACCCACCTCCGGCACGATCATCCTCAACGGGCAAGACCTCGACGGGCTGTCGCCGCACGAGCGGCCGCTCAACATGATGTTCCAGAGATACGCGCTTTTTCCGCACCTCACGGTGTGGGAAAACATCGCCTTCGGCCTGAAGCGCGACGGCTTGCCGCGCGATCAGATTGCTGCCCAGGTCGAGGCCATGCTCAAGCTGGTGCAGTTGTCCAAGTTTGCCAAGCGCAAACCTCACCAGCTCTCGGGCGGCCAGCAGCAGCGTGTGGCCCTGGCGCGCAGTTTGGCCAAAAAACCGCAGCTGCTGTTGCTCGACGAGCCGCTGGGCGCGCTCGACAAGAAGCTGCGCGAAGAAACCCAGATCGAGCTGGTCAACATCATCGAAAACGTGGGCGTGACCTGCGTGATGGTCACCCACGACCAGGAAGAAGCCATGACCATGGCCTCGCGCATCGCGGTGATGAGCGAGGGCCGCTTTTTGCAAGTGGGCCCACCGAGCGACATTTATGAAACGCCCGCCACCCGCTTCGTGGCCGACTTCATCGGCAACGTCAACCTGATGGAAGGCACGCTCACCGTCGACCAGCCCGACCACGTGGTGATCACCTGCGCCGACTGCACCCACTACGTCGGCCACGGCATCACCGGCACCGAGGGCATGGCCGTGACGGTGGCGCTGCGGCCCGAGAAGATCAAGCTCGATTGCGACAAGCCGGCGGGAGAGCAAAACCAGGTGAGCGGCACGGTGAAAGACATGTCGTACTTCGGCAGCTACACCGTCTACCACCTGGCCTTGCCCAGCGGCCAGGTGCTCAAGGTGAGCGAGAGCAACACCGAGCGCCACCGCGAAAAACCGCT
Source organism: Burkholderiales bacterium (assembly GCA_038241485.1). GTDB lineage: Bacteria > Pseudomonadota > Gammaproteobacteria > Burkholderiales > Burkholderiaceae_C > Rhizobacter. The sequence goes on along the minus strand of JBBRFR010000349.1, from coordinate 940 downwards.
GACCTGGGGCGACACCGCCTGGGCCAGCTGGTCACCCACCGCCCAAGTGGTGCTCACGGCATGACCTGGCTGCGCTCCTGGTGGACAGGCCGCGCGGCCGTGATCGGCGTGCCCTACCTCTGGTTGCTCGCCTTCTTCTTGCTGCCTTTCCTGATCGTGGTGAAGTACAGCGTTTCCGAAATGGAAGCGGTGTTCCCGAAAGACATCGTCACCTTCAAAGAGGGTGTGCTGCAGCTCTCCTTGCGTCTGGGTAACTACACCTTCCTGACCGAAGACGACCTGTACATCAAGACCTACCTTTCGAGCCTCAAGTACGCCGCTGCCACCACCTTGTTGTGCCTGTTCATCGGCTACCCGTTTGCGTACTTCATGGCGCGCGCCAAGCCCAGCGTGCAGCCGGCCCTGCTGATGCTGGTGATGCTGCCGTTCTGGACGTCGTTTTTGCTGCGCGTCTACGCCTGGAAGGGCCTGCTGAGCGAACACGGCTGGGCCTACGAGCTGATCACGGCCACGCGACTCGATCACGTGCTGAGCGGCCTCGGCCTGATCCCTTCGCCCGGCCAATTAATGAACAGCCCTTTCTCGCTGGTGCTGGGCATGACCTACACCTACCTGCCCTTCATGGTGTTGCCGCTCTACTCCAACCTGGCCAAGATGGACTTGCGCCTGCTGGAAGCCGCCACCGACCTGGGCGCCACCGCCTGGGTCGCGTTCTGGAAAATCACGGTGCCTCTTTCCAAGGCCGGCATCATCGCCGGCAGCATGCTGGTGTTCATCCCATGCGTGGGCGAGTTCGTCATTCCCGAGCTGCTGGGCGGCCCGCAAACGCTGATGATCGGGCGCGTGTTGTGGGACGAGTTTTTCAGCAACAACGACTGGCCCATGGCCTCGACCGTGGCGGTGGTGATGGTGCTGCTGATCATCGTGCCGCTGGCGCTCT
>JBBRFR010000348.1:0-4380 GCA_038241485.1 Burkholderiales bacterium | reverse complement strand
ATGTCGTCGACAACTTGAAAGGCCAGGCCCATTGCATCGCCGTAATTGGCCAACGCCTGCCAAGCCACCGGGCTGCACTCACCACAGGCCGCGCCCATCAGTACGCTGGCTTGCAACAAGGCGCCGGTCTTGCGGTGATGCATGTCGCGCAGCGTCTGCTCGTCAAGCGCCACACCGATGCTGGCCAGGTCGATCGCTTGGCCACCGGCCATGCCGGCGTGGCCGGCCGCGCGGGCCAGCAGTGCACACAGCTTGGCCTGCAGCGCGGCCGGCACACCGTGTTCGGGTGTCAGCACCTCGAAGGCCAGCGCCTGCATGGCGTCGCCAGCCAGCATGGCCTGGGCTTGGCCAAATTGCACGTGCACCGTGGGCTTGCCCCGGCGCAGCACGTCGTTGTCCATGCAGGGCATGTCGTCGTGCACCAGCGAATAGGCGTGGATCAGCTCCACAGCGCAGGCCGCGCGAAGCGCCGCGTCGCAAGAGCCATGGACCGCCTCGGCAGCGGCCAGCACCAGCAACGGGCGCAGGCGCTTGCCGCCGTCGAGCACCCCATAGCGCATGGCCTGGCCCAGCCCTGCGGGCGCCGCACCGGGTACCCAGGCCGACAACGCCGATTCGACGGTGTCGAGCTGGGTGCGTGACCAGGAATCGAAATCGACAACCAGGGTCATTCGGTTTTCCAAGGCTTCAGTTGGCCGTCTTCGAGCAGCTTGACCTGCGACTCCACCGCGGCCAGGCGCTCGCGGCAGTAGCTCAGCAGGTCGGCGCCCCGGCGGTAGCTTTGAAGCAGTCCGTCGAGGGGCAGCTGCCCACCTTCCATGGCGGCCACCAGGGCTTCCAGCTCGGCCACGGCCTGTTCGTAGTTGGCGGGCTGCAGGCTGGAAGACGGGGCAGGGGGTGTTTTGGCCATGCGCGGGCAAAGCAGGGATTGTAGTCAGCCGGCACTGGCGCAGCGTTGCCCCCGCGCACCAGATGAGGACAGATCCCCAAAGAGACCGCGCAAAGGCGACGGCCTCTGCCCCCGTGGTTACAATCCCGCCCTCGCTGACTGACGGGGGTTCCTCCCGTCCGCGCCGTGCGCAGCGAAAACCTCCCACCCGCGAGCGTCATTCGGGTGGCACGTTCACATCGGTTGTAAGGAACCCTCGGGATCATGTCTGACCTGAGCCTCGCTCTCCCCGCTCTTGGGTCTGCTTTAGAGCAACCCCGCCCTCAACTCCCGGTCTCCGCCTATTTCGACAGCGATCTGCATCGCCGCGAGATGGAGCTCATCTACCAGCACGGGCCCCGCTACCTCGGGCACGAGCTGGCGGTGCCTGAGATCGGCGACCACTACGCCTTGCCACAGGAGGGCGAAGGCCGCGCCCTGGTGCGCACGCCACAGGGCATTGAACTCATCTCCAACGTCTGCCGACACCGCCAGGCGGTGATGCTGCGTGGCCGCGGCAACACGGGCTCGAACATCGTCTGCCCGCTGCACCGCTGGACGTATGACCTGAAGGGCCAGCTGATCGGTGCGCCGCACTTCGAACAAGACCCCTGCCTGCACCTCAACCGCTACAAGACGCGCAGCTGGAACGGCCTGATCTTCGAAGACAACGGCCGCGACGTGGCCGCCGAGCTGTCGGCCATCGGCCCGCGCGCCGACCTTGATTTCAGCGGCTACGTGCTCGACCGCGTGCACGTGCACGAGTGCGACTACAACTGGAAGACCTTCATCGAGGTCTACCTCGAGGACTACCACGTCGGCCCCTTCCACCCGGGCCTGAGCCAGTTCGTCACCTGTGACGACCTGGCCTGGGAGTTTGGCCGCCACCACTCGGTGCAGACGGTGGGCGTCAACAAGGCGCTGGCCAAGGCCGGCTCCGATGTCTACTTGAAGTGGCACGAGGCGGTGCTCAAGTTCCGCGCCGGCCGCTATGACGATCGAGTGCCCAAGCAGGGTGCCATCTGGCTCACCTACTACCCGCACATCATGGTGGAGTGGTACCCGCACGTGCTGGTGGTGTCCACGCTCTACCCCCCGGGCCCGCAGAAGACGCTCAACGTGGTGGAGTTTTTCTACCCCGAAGAGATCTCCGCCTTCGAGCGCGAGTTTGTCGAAGCCCAGCAGGCCGCCTACCTGGAAACCTGCGTCGAAGACGACGAGATCGCGCTGCGCATGGACGCCGGCCGCAAGGCCTTGTACGAGCGTGGCGACAACGAGGCCGGCCCGTACCAGTCGCCGATGGAAGACGGCATGGAGGAGTTCCATGCCTGGTACCGCCGCACGATGAACTACAAAGGCTGAGTTGAACAGCGACATGCCACAAGCCCTTCCGTTCGCCCTGAGCTTGTCGAAGGGTGCGCCGTGCACAGCGCCGGCTTCGACAGGCTCAGCCCGAACGGCGATGTTGAAAGGCTGAAGGGCATGTCTGCGCCAGTCTTGATGATCCTGGCGTCGTTCCTGTTCGCGACGATGAGCGTGTGCGTCAAGCTCGCCTCCGACCTCTACGCCACCGGCGAGATCGTGTTTTACCGCGGCATGGTGGGCGCGCTCGCGCTGGCCATCATCACCTGGCGCCAGGGCGGCACCTTGCGCACTTCGGTGCCGGGCATGCACTTCTGGCGCAGCCTGAGCGGCGTGCTGGCGCTGGGCCTGTGGTTTTATGCGATTGGCAACTTGCCGTTGGCCACGGCGATGACGCTGAATTACATGTCGTCCGTCTGGATGGCGCTGTTTCTGATCGGCGGTGCGGTGATGCTGGGCACCTCACGTGTCGACGGTCGTTTGATCGCCACCGTGCTGCTGGGTTTTGGAGGCGTGGCGCTGATCCTGCGGCCCACCATCGAAGAAAACCAACTCTGGCACGGCCTGATCGGCCTGCTCTCGGGAATGCTCGCGGCCACCGCCTACCTGCAAGTCACGGCGCTCGGACGGGCGGGCGAGCCGGTCTACCGGATCGTCTTCTACTTTTCGCTCGGCGGCATGTTGCTCGGTGCGTTGAGCACGGCCTGGACAGGCTTTCACGCCCACAGCTGGCGCGGCGCCGCGCTCTTGCTGGCCGTGGGCGTGTTCGCCACCGTGGCGCAGATGCTGATGACCCGCGCTTACAGCACCGGCAAGATGCTGGTCAACGCCAGCCTGCAGTACCTGGGCATTGCGTTTTCATTCGTCTACGGTGTGCTGCTGTTCAACGACAAGATCACCTGGATGGCGCTGCTGGGCATGTTGTTCATCGTCTGCTCGGGCCTGGCCGCCACCCTGTTGCGCAGCAAGACGGCGTTTGTCGACAGCAGCTCCCCCACCGAAAGTTGACGCCATGCACCCCTTGATCAGCGCCAGCGAGCTGCTGGCCCGCCACCCGCAGCCGGTGCTGGTCGATTGCAGCTTCGACTTGGCCGACCCCGACGCGGGCGAACGCAGCTACCGTGAAGCGCACCTGCCCGGCGCGTTGTATGCGCACCTCGACCGTGACCTGTCCGGCGCCAAGACCGGCCGCAACGGCCGACACCCGCTGCGTGAGCGCCGCGACTACGCGCAATGGATGGGCGAGGTCGGCATCGCCCCCGGCACGCCGGTGGTGGTGTATGACCGCCAGGCCGGCATGTTCGCCGTTCGCGCCTGGTGGGTGCTGCGCTGGATGGGCCACGCCGACGTGGCCTTGCTCGACGGCGGCCTGGCGGCCTGGCAGCAAGCCGGCGGCACACTGAGCAGCGAGCTGCCCTCGACGGCCCCGCTGGCCCACTACCCGGCCTGCGCGCCTGCCCTGCCGACGCTCAACGCCGATCAACTGCAGGCCCGCCTGCCCGAGCTGCAGGTGATCGACGCCCGCGCGCCCGAGCGCTACCGCGGCGAGGTGGAGCCGCTCGACGCCGTGGCCGGCCACATTCCGGGTGCGCTCAACCGCTTTTTCAAAGACAACCTGCAGGCCGACGGCCGCTTCAAGCCGCCCGAGCAGCTGCGCGCCGAGTTCGCCCCGCTGCTCGACGGCCACCCCGTCGTGCACCAATGCGGCTCTGGGGTCACCGCTTGCCACAACCTGCTGGCCATGGAGGTGGCAGGCCTCAACCCCGGCGCCATCTACCCGGGCTCGTGGAGCGAATGGTCGAGCGAGCCTTCACGGCCCATGGTGCGTGCGTAGGCGTTGACCTACATCAGGAACACTGCCGTGGTGGTTGACCCGGGGGCGTCGCAGGGCTAAGTTCGCACCGAACACCCGCGTTCACCTCTGGAGATGACCATGTTCACCCGCATCCTGGTTCCCACAGACGGTTCAGACATCACCAAAAAGGCCGTCGACACCGCCATCACCCTGGCCCAATCGCTCAGCGCCAAGCTCTACTCGCTGAGCGTGAAGGAGTCCTTTCCCTACAGCGCGATCTCCGAGATGCAGCCCA
>JBBRFR010000347.1:0-4382 GCA_038241485.1 Burkholderiales bacterium | reverse complement strand
ACACATCCAGCAACTCCGCGAGCAACACCTCGCTCGTACAAAGCTCGAACACATTGGCACGCGTCGCGTCCAACAACTGACGCGGCTAGTCACCCGCTGAAATCACCCCCGAGGCCAGCAGGTTCGTATCCAAGACGATGCGCACGGTGGGCGGGTTCTATCAAGAACCCGAAGGCGTGCGACGCTCACGCCGCGCGGCCTGCACTTCCTCGGCGATCTCATCGTCTGACATCGCAGGCAGGTTCAAGGCATCGAGCTTGGCCAAGCGCTCGCCCAGGCGCTGCGCGGCGGCCGTGCGTTCCTCGCGCGAGGCCAGGAACTCTACAAAGTCAACCACCTCCGCCAGCCGGCTCGGCGGCAGCTTCTTCAGCCGCTCCATCAACTTCACTTCAATTGCCGTCATGGCCTGTCACTCCTTGTTGAGACTGAACCGTGCCTAAGCTGCGCAGGCTTCAGCGCCCCTGCTGAGCAAGCACCGTCTCCAGCACCTGGATCACAAACTTCTGTTGCGGCTTGGACAAAGCGCTGATGCGCTCCATGTGCCGCGCCAGCACGGGCGCTGGGCCTCGCTTGGCGCGCGCCTTGGCCGTCTCGCCCAAGAGGTCATCCACAGCCACCGACAGCGCTTGCGCCAGCGCCTGCAGCATCGACACCGGAATGCGCCGACGCCCCACCTCGTAAGAGGCGACCATTTGCTGCGAGATACCCAGCGCCTCGGCCAACTGCACTTGAGTCAAACCGTGGCCGCGTCGCAGCTGCGAGACGCGGCTGCCGAGTACCTTGAAATAGTCCTTCTCGTCCTGGGTCATGACTGCGATGCACTGCGATTGCGACGCAATGATACCCCTGTCGTTTGGGTTGGGAGTTGGAGGTACGCCATTACGGCGTAGACTCCAGAGCAGTTTTTTTTGCCACCCGTTTGCAGGAATTCCCCTGCATTGCGATCGGACAAAAGGACTGACCGTTGTTGCGCTTGACCGCCGCATTGAACCGCTTGGCCGGCACGCCCAACAAGGTGCGCCATCAGCGCCCCAACTGCTGCCAGAGGTAGCTGTATTCCAGTGCCTGCAAATGAGCACGCTGTTCGTTGTCGGCCGCACCGCCATGGCCGCCTTCGATGTTTTCGTAGTACAGCACGTCGTGTTTCATCGACAGCATGAGCGCGGCCATCTTGCGCGCGTGCCCGGGGTGCACGCGGTCGTCGCGGGTCGAGGTGGTGAAGAACACCCGCGGGTACTTCACGTCGGCTTTCAGGTTCTGGTACGGGCTGTATTTGGAGATGTAGGCCCACTCGTCGGGCAGGTCGGGGTTGCCGTACTCGGCCATCCAGGAGGCGCCGGCCAGCAGCGTGTGGTATCGCTTCATGTCGAGCAGCGGCACCTGGCAAACAACCGCGTTGAACAGGTCGGGCCGCTGCGTGAAGGTGGCGCCCACCAGCAGCCCGCCGTTGCTGCCGCCCATGATGCCCAGGTGTTTGGGCGAGGTGATCTTTTGCGCCACAAGGTCTTCTGCCACCGCAATGAAGTCGTCGTAGCTGCGCTGCTTGTTGTCTTTGACCGCGCTCTGGTGCCAGCTGGGGCCGAACTCGCCGCCGCCGCGGATGTTGGCCACCACCAGCACGCCGCCGCGGCTGTACCAGGCACGGCCGAAGCCGCCCGAGTACCAGGGTTTCATCGAGATTTCAAAGCCGCCGTAGCCATAAAGCAGCGTGGGGTTGTTGCCGTCGGCCTTGGCGCCTTGGGGCCAGACCACGAAGTAGGGCACCTTGGTGCCGTCTTTCGAGGTCGCAAAACGCTGCTCGGCACGCATTCCTGTGCTGTCGAACAGCCCCCCGCGCGCCTTCAACAACTCGCGCATGTCATTGGCCGTGCCGGCGAGGTAAAGCGAATCAGGCGTGAGGAAATCGGTGTAGCTCAACCAGTAGGCCTCGGCCAGCGGGTCGTCTTTGAGTAGCGGGTCGTGCAGGCTGCTCACGCCCAGCGCGCCGGGGAAGGGCGCGGCGATCTCGCGGCGGGCGAAGTTGTCGCCCTTTTTATGCCACTGCTCCAGCTTGCCGGCCACGTTGTCGATGATGTTGAGCAGCACGTGGTCGCGGGTGCTGGTATAGCCCGACAGCGAGCGGGTGGCGGTGGGTGTGAACAGCGCCGCCAGCTTGCGCTCGCCGCGCAGGTAGGCCGCCGCGTTGGTGTGCAGCAGCGAGCCGCTGGGGAAGGTTGTAAAAGCGCGGGTGTCGCCCACCTTGAGTTCACTGCGCAGGTGCAGCAGCATGGTGTCGCGCATGAAGCTGGGTGTGGCGTCGCTCGGCATGTCGAGCGCAACCAGCTTGTCGCCTTGCAGCAAAAACTTCTTGGTGTTGTAGAAATCGAGTGCACGCAAGAACAGCGTGCGCTCGTAGCCCGGTGTCTGGTCGACACTCACGTTCACCGCGACGTCTTGGGCCTCGCCTTCGAACACCGTGACGGCCTCGCTGAGCGGCGTGCCGCGTTTCCAGCGTTTGATGATGCGGGGGTAGCCCGAGTCGGTCATCGAGCCGGGGCCAAAATCGGTGCCCACGTAGAGGGTGTTTTCGTCGATCCAATCGACGTCGGTCTTGGCCTCGGGCAGTGTGAAGCCGTCTTTCACGAACTGCCTGGTGGCGGTGTCGAACTCGCGCAGCACTTTGGCGTCGGCGCCGCCGCGCGACAGCATCAACATGCAGTGCCGGTAGCTCGGGCCGAGGCAACTGGTGCCGCCCCAGACCCAGTTTTCGTTTTCGGCCTTGGCCAGGGCGTCGAGGTCGAGCACCGTCTCCCAAGCCGGTTGTGGCTTGCGGTACTCGGCCAGGGAGGTGCGCCGCCACAGGCCGCGCTTGTTGGCTTCGTCTTGCCAGAAGTTGTAGAGCCAGTCACCGCGGCGTGCAACGGCGGGGATGCGGTCTTTGGCGTTCAGCACCTCCAGCAGCTGTGCCTTGGTGGGCGCGTATTCGGGCCGCGCGGTCAGCTCTTTTTGCGACAACGCATTGCGCTCGCGCACCCAGTTGAGCGCACGCTCGCCTTGCACCTCTTCGAGCCAGAGAAAGGGGTCGGGGGTCTCGGTGGGGGCAGGTGTTTGCGACATGGTGTGGGGGCTGATCAAGATGAAGAAGGCGGCGGCGCCGAGGCGCCAGGCGAGCAGTTTCATACGTGCGGCTCCAAGGGGTGGGTTGGTGCCTGTTGTCGCAGGCGTTCAGGTGGCAGGGTTCAGCCGCTGCGGCGTGATCTCGATGCTGCTTGCACCGTCGCCCACCCACACGGCGCCGTCTTGCACCGTCACCTGCAGCTGCATGGTGCGCTGGGCGAGTGCGGCCAGTGCCTGGCTTTGGTTGGCGGGCACTTGCCAGACGGCGATGTTGCGCGAGCGTGTGATCTTGGTCGCGATGCCGGCCCACCAGATGGGCGTGCTGTGGCTGAAGCTGTAGACCGACAGGGTTTCGGTGCGCGGGCTGGCTTTCATCAGGCGTTTGTCGTCGGGCTGGCCGATGTCGATCCACTGCATGATCCGGCCGGTCAGGTCTTTTTGCCACAGGCTGGGCTCGTTGGCGTCCCACAGGTCCTTGGCGAAGTCCAGTGCGCCGTTGTGGTCGTCGGCCGGTGCGTTGAGCGCAAAGGCCAGCAGGCGGATCATCATGCGTTCGTCGGTCTCCGACGGGTGGCGCGCGATCGTCACGCTGTGGTCGCCGTAGATGCTGCGATCCATGTCGGCCAGCTGCAGCTGGGCTTTGTAGATGGTCGCCTTGATGGCCATGGAGCGCTTCGTGTCAAAGGGGGACGGGCATTAGACCATCCACGGGGTTGACAATCGGCCCTCGAACCAGAGCGGAGCCATCCCATGAGCATGAAGAAATTTGACATTGAGAAGAAGATCGCCAAGAAGGTCACCGGGCAGATGAAAGCCGGCGGCGTGCCCAGCCGCTTTGGGCAGGGCGCTGGCGAGGTGCTGGACAAGCGCGAGCGGCGCACGCGCGACGCGGCGGCCGGCCTGGTGCCGTTTGCCTGCAAGCTGCCCAACGAGTTGGTCAAGCAGATGCACGAGCGCGCGGCTGTGCACGAAGGCGGCATCAATGCGCTGGTCGCCGAGCTGTTGACGCAAGCTTTGACGCCAGCGCAGCCGCAGGCTGAGCCGGCCAAGAAAAAAGCCCCGGTTGCGAAAAAGGCCGCGGCCGAATAGCCCGTCAGCCGTAAACCGCAACCACCTGGTAGCCGAGCGAGGCCAGCTCGCCACCGGGTGCCCACAATCGGGTCACCTGGTTGACATAGCCGCCCTCGGCGGCCAGCACGTCGGTGTCGACCCGCCACCAGCCATCGGCCGCGGGGGTGTGTGCCAGCGGGCGCAGCTCAAGCTCCCAAGACACCGAGCTGGCGGGC
>JBBRFR010000346.1:0-4388 GCA_038241485.1 Burkholderiales bacterium | reverse complement strand
GGTGTACTGCGGGTTGACGTTGACCACTGTGTAGCCAGCGCGCAAGGCACCGAACAAAGCCACCGGGTACTGCAGCAGATTGGGCAGCATGATGGCCACACGCGCCCCTCGGGGCAGCTTGAGAGAATTTTGCAGGTAGGCGCCGAAATGGCGGCTCGCTTCATCGAGCTGGTGGTAGCTGAGGTGGCCACCCATGTTGCTGTAGGCGGTGAGCGGGCCGAAGCGGCGCACGCTGGTCTCCAGCACATGTTTGAGCGAGCTGAACTCGCCGAGGTTCGCTTCGGCGGGGATGCCTTTGGGGTATTGCTTGAGCCAGACTTTTTCCATGATGTCTCCTGTCTTTGAGTGGCTGCGCAAAGCTTTTTTAGCCTTGCGTGCTCAATTGGTATGGGACGCCGATGTCATCGGTGTGGCATTGATTTGGGTCAATTCGGTGTCTTTGCGGCGATACCATTCAGGTTTGCGCACCTTGCGAAATAGGAACAACGATGAAGGCATTGCCTTGGTTGAAATGGACCGTGCTGGCTTGGGTTAGCGTGATCGCGGTCTGTTCGATGCCGGCCCGGGCCGAGCAACCCTCCGTTGACGACTACACACGCAACAAGGCTCTCGGCGACGTGGCGATATCGCCGTCTGGAAAGCGCTTGGCGGTGACCCTCTTCGGCAAGAACGGCATGCGTCGCCTGGGGGTCATGGATCTCGACCCGCTGGGCCAGCCGCGCATCGTGGGTGCCTTCGACGACGCCGACGTGGTCTCGGTGCAATGGGTAACCGATGACCGCTTGGTTTTCGAGGCCTTCCAACGAGGGGCGGAAATCAAAGACGGAGGCGCCGGGACCTTTGTTGTCGATCACGATGGCACAGACCAGCGGCAGCTTATTGCGTGGAGACGTGCCACGGGTGATATTCCGGGCACGGCCATCGCATCTCGCGTGCTGCCGTATGGCTGGTTTCTGCACTCGGTGGTCGGGGATGGCAGCGACGACGTGTTCGTGTTGCGGCGAGTGCGCGACAGCATCGGCGATTTCAAAGAAGTCCAGATGGCTCGTATGAACACCCGCACCCGAGAGCTGCGCAATTTGAGTGCCGGGCTGCCTGACTACACAAGCTCGGTTCACTTTGACACAGCGAGCGAGCCCCGCATGGCGATCGCAAACCGCGCGGGTAGAACCAAGGTGTTCTGGCGCGCTGCACCCGGCAGCGCATGGGCTGAAATTGCAGATCTTGATGGCTTGAAAGAAGACTTCGAGCCGTGGCATGTGGACGCCGATGGCACCGTGCTGATCCAGACCCGGGTGGGTGACACACTGGCCTTGCACAAGTTCGACCCGGCGAGCAAGAAGGTCGACCCGCAGCCTGTGCTTCAGGTCAAGGGCTTCGATCTGGATTCTTCGCCTGAAGTCGACATGCGCACACGGCGCCTGGTGGGTCTTCATTTCCGCACCGACCGTCGCACGAGCTATTGGTTCGACGAGGGGCTCGCACGCATTCAAAAGGGTGTCGACGCAGCCTTGCCTGCCGGGCGCAGCAACCGCCTCTACTGCGGTGAATGCGAGACATCGCGTTTCATCGTTGTGAGATCGAGCTCAGATCGCCAGCCCGGCGAGTACTACCTGTACGACCGTAAAAATCAGGCGCTTCAGGTGATTGGCGCTGAGCGCCCCTGGATTGACGAAAAGACCCAGGGCCGACGCAGCTTTCACCGCTTTGAAGCACGTGATGGGCTGACCGTGCCGATCTACGTCACCCACCCGGTTGGCTACGCGCTGGACAAACCGCTGCCTGCTGTGGTGCTGGTTCACGGTGGCCCATTTGTTCGAGGTGGCGATTTGGGCTGGGACGCTTGGGCGCAGTTCTTCGCCTCTCGCGGATACCGTGTGCTGCAGCCCGAGTTCCGAGGCAGCACCGGCTTTGGGTTCAGCCATTTCAAGGCAGGTTGGAAAGAGTGGGGCCACGGCATGCTGAACGACATGGCCGACGCCGTGCAGTGGGCTGCCAAGCAAGGCCTGGTTGACCCGGTACGGGTTTGCATCACCGGAGCCAGCTATGGAGGTTATGCGGCGTTGATGAGCACGATTTCTCAGCCGGGTGTGTATCGCTGTGCGGCCAGCTTTGTTGGGGTGACCGACTTGACGCTGATGCGTTCGGTGACCTGGAGCGACATGCCGCAGGAGCCTGAAATACGGGTTTCCGTTGGTGGTAGGCGATCCTGAAAATGAAGGCGATCGCATGGCTGCGGCGTCCCCGCTCAAGCGCGTGGCGGAGATCAAGGTGCCGGTGCTGCTCGCACACGGTGGTGTGGACCGCAGGGTGCCGATCGTGCACGCCCGCAAGTTCGCCGACGCAGCCGAGAAGGCGGGTGTGAAGCTCGAGCGGGTCGAGTACCTGGAGGAGGGCCACGGGTTCAACAACCCCGCCAACCACTCCGATTACTTGCTGCGCGTGGAGCGGCTGTTCAAGTCTTCGCTCGCCGCGGTGGACTGAAAGCGCGCGCCTTACCAGTCTTCCTTCACCGCCAACGCCACCTGCCGCGTCGCCGCGCCCCGCGCAGCCAGCCAGGCGGTGAGGGTGCCGGCGGCCACCACCGCGGCGCACAGGGCGGCCAGGCGGCCCCAGGGCAGCACCAGGTCCATCGTCCAGTGGAAGCTCTGCGGGTTGACCACGTGCACCAGCACCACGCTCACTGCCAGGCCGAGCAGCAGGCCGAGCAGGGCGCCGGCGGCTGTCCATACCGCGCCTTCGGCGGCTACCACCGTGAGCACCTGGCGGCGGGTGAGGCCCAGGTGGGCGAGCAGGCCGAATTCTTTGCGCCGCGCCAGCACCTGCGCCGAAAAACTGGCGGCAATGCCAAACAGGCCGATGGCAATGGCCACCGCCTGCAGCCAGTAGGTCACGGCGAAGCTGCGGTCGAAGATGCGCAGTGACAGGGCCCGCAGCTGGCCGGCGGAGGCGAACTCGACCGAGCCGTTGTTCATGCCCAGCTCGTTGATCAGCTCACGCAGGGCCTGCTGCACCGTGGCCAGGTCGGCGCCGGGTTGCAACCACAGCGACATGTCGTTGACCTGGGTGTCGCCGGTCAAGCGCTGGTAGTCGGCCGCGGCGAGAGTGACGGCGCCGTGCTGGCGGGCGTAGTCGCGCCACACGCCGCGCACGAACACGGGGGTGCTCTGGCCGTTGGGCAGTGGCAGCACAAAGCGGCTGCCGGGCCGCGCGCCGTACAGGCTGACCATGGCTTCGCTCACGTACACCGCGGTGTCGCCGGTGTGGCCGGTGTCGCCGGTGGGCAGGTCGAGCAGAGCGCCGATCAGCGGCAGCTCTTGTGCCGACTCGGCCAAGGGCCGCGCCAGCAGGGTGACGGCCGGCCGCGTGGCGGCCATCTGCACGCTGGCCACCCGCTGGCTGCTGCTGCGCTGCACGCCGGGCAAGAGGGCGGCGCGTTGCTGCAGCGCAGTGGGCAGCGTGAGCACCTCGCCCGCGCGGCTGTTGGTGGCGGCGCGCAGGTAAATGTCAGCGGGCAGCACGCTGTCGAGCCACTGTGTCATTGACTCGCGAAAGCTCGACACCATCACCGTGAGCGCCACCGCCAGGCTCAGGCTGGCCACCACGCCGGCCACGGCGATGGTGGCGGTGTGGCGCTGGTGGCGCGCACGCTCCACCGCCAGCAGGGCCAGCGCATGCCGCGGTGGCCGCAAGGCCCGCAACAAGAGGCCCACACCCGCTGGCACGCAGGCGATGCCACCAAACAGCAGACAGGCCACCGACACATACGCGGCGAGCGGTATCTCGGCCACCGGCGGCAGCAGCGCCAGCAGCACCCCGGCCACCAACAACACGGGGCCGAGCCAGGGGGTTGACGTGCTGGAAGCGGCGTCGCCCAAACCCTTCAGGGCCTGCGCCGGGGCCAGGCGCTGCGCTGCGCGCGCGGGCAGCCAGCCGCCGATGAGCGCGGCCAGCACACCGAGCAGGCCGTACACCCACGCAGCGCCCGCGCTGAATTGCAGGCTGGGCGCCACGCCCGGAAAGTAACCACCGCCCAGGTCACCGGCCAGCAGCCGCAAAGCCAGGGCGGCGAGCGCTGTGCCCAAGGCCAGGCCCAGCGTGCTGCCGACGATGCCCAGCAGCGCCGACTCGGCCAGCACCAGCGCGAGCCGCCCGCGTGCACTCAGGCCCAGCACGCCGAGCAAGGCCAGCTGCGGCTGGCGCTTGGCCACCGACAGCGACAAGATCGAGAACACCAGAAACGCGCCGGTGAACAGCGCCACCAGCGCGAGCACCGTGAGGTTGACGCGGTAGGCGCGCGACACGTTCGAAACCCGTTGGGTGGCTTCGTCGGGTGATGCGGCGCGCAAGCCCTCGGGCAAGGCGAACGACTGCAACACGGCCGCGCG
>JBBRFR010000345.1:0-4403 GCA_038241485.1 Burkholderiales bacterium | reverse complement strand
CGTAGTGCGCCAGGGTGATGGCGTCGCCGCTGTCAGAGGTCTCTGTGGTCATCGTGATCCGAAAAGGTCAATCAGTTGGGGGCTGACGCGACGGTCGCCCCGTGCATTTGGATTTCTCTGGCGCGGCGCGGCATGGTGTTTTGCAGCAGCGCCCAATACAGCTCGAGCACCAGGTGCACATGGGCCTGGGTCTCGGGGAACGGCGGCATCGCGCCGCCACTCTTCACCACCGCGGTCGGGCCCGCATTCCACGCGGCGAGCGCCACGTCGACACGGCCAAAGCGCCGTATCAGCTGCGACACCATGCGCGCGCCGGTCAGGATGTTATGGCGCGCATCAAGCAGGCGTTCAGCCTCCAGCGTGCGCGCTTCTTTGGTGGCGCCTGTCGGCATGATCTGCATCAGCCCCACCGCGCCGCGCGGCGACACGGCCTTGGCGTCAAACCCCGACTCCACCGCGATGATGGCCTTGAGCAGCTCGATGTCGACCGCGTGCGCCTTGGCCGCATCGCGAAGAATGGCCTGCAACGACTTCACCTCGGGTGCGAACTCCAGCCAGGTGAGCAAGCCGCCTGCGCCATCTGTCTTGCCCGGCACGCGGGTTTCGCCGGCGGCGGCATTGCCCAGCACCAGGCGGTAGCGCGAGTCGACCTGCGTGGGCGCCACATGGGCCACACCCGCGCCATCCACATAACCCCATACCTGCGCCTGCACCCACCCCGGTGCGAGCAGCACGAGCGGCAGCCAAGCTCTGACGCCGGTGGTCAACAGCTTCACCGTGTGAACCACCACAAGGCGCCGGCAAACACCAACTGCGCCGCAAGGATCGCAAAGAACCCGTTCCAGCTCGGCTGAAACTGTTCACGCATCTGTTGCACCGCCCAGCCCTTGACCACTTCTTCGTGCACTCGCCCGTCAACCACAGCGCCCGTGGGCAGCGCGCCGGCCTGCGAGATGCGCGCATCGAACTTGCCCACGTAGTAGGTCGCCAGCCGGCGCAGCGGACGGGGGATGACGGAGCCGTCGTTGCGCAGGAATTCCTTGAACGACTCCGTCAGCTTGCCGGGCACAGACAACAGACTGGCCAGCGTGCCGGGCCGGCGCGCTTCGGTCATCTGCATGAAGCGGCCCAAGGTCTGGTCAAACAGCAAGCCGCCGTGGCTATGGGCCAGGGTGCTCAGCATGCGAAAGATGCCGCGCTGGTGCCCGGCCAAGCCGTAAAAGACGACAAAAAACACGGCGCCCATGACGGCCAGAGTGACAGGCCCAGCACGCGAAGGCAGCACCGCAATCAGCACCAGCAACACCGCGCCGCTGACCACCAGGCCCGCCAGGCTGCACTTGAGCACCTCTTTCACATATTGCGCGCCGTTGCTCAGCAGCGGCTTGATCACGTCCATGTTCATCGCGGTTTCTCCCAGACCTTGTTGTTGTCAGACATCCACTTCGACATCGTCGCCATGCAACTCCATCAGGTCGCGACGCGCTTGTGCTTCGCCCTTGCCCATCAGCTTGGTCAGCGAGTCGGTGGTGGCGATGAAATCAAGCTCGCCAAACGCCACTTGCAACAAGCGCCGTGTGTCAGGGTTGAGGGTGGTGTCCCACAACTGCTCGGCGTTCATTTCGCCCAGGCCTTTGAAGCGGCTGATGCTCCATGAGCTTTCGCGTGCGCCTTCTTTGCGCAGCTTGTCGAGCGTGGCGGTGAGCTCACCGTCGTCCAGCGCGTAGATCTTGGCCGCCGGCTTTTTGCCACGCGCCGGCGCGTCCACGCGGAACAGCGGTGGTTTGGCGATGTAGATGTTGCCGCGCTCGATCAGCTTGGGAAAGTGGCGGAAGAAGAGCGTGAGCAGCAGCACCTGGATGTGCGAGCCGTCGACGTCAGCGTCGGAGAGGATGCAGATTTTTCCGTAGCGCAGGCCGCTCAGGTCGGGCTCGTCGCTCACACTGTGCGGGTCCACGCCGATGGCCACCGAGATGTCGTGAATTTCGTTGTTGGCAAACAGGCGGTCGCGCTCGACCTCCCAGGCATTGAGCACCTTGCCGCGCAGCGGCAGAATCGCCTGCGTTTCCTTGTTGCGGCCCATCTTGGCGCTGCCACCGGCCGAGTCCCCTTCCACGAGGAAGAGTTCGTTCAGCGTCAGGTCGCGGCTCTCGCAGTCGGTGAGCTTGCCCGGCAGCACGGCCACACCGGAGCCCTTGCGTTTCTCGACCTTCTGGCTGGCGCGCTGGCGGGTCTGCGCTTGTTTGATGACGAGTTCGGCGAGCTTCTTGCCCAAGTCCACATGTTGGTTGAGCCACAGCTCCAGCGCGGGCTTCACGTAGGTGGAGACGAGGCGCAGTGCATCGCGGCTGTTGAGCCGCTCCTTGATCTGGCCCTGGAACTGCGGGTCGAGCACCTTGGCGCTCAGCACAAAGCTGGCACGCGAGAACACGTCTTCGGGCATCAGCTTCACGCCCTTGGGCAGCAGGCTGTGCAGGTCGATGAAACCTTTGACCGCGCCAAACAGGCCGTCTTTCAAGCCCGACTCGTGCGTGCCGCCGTTCACCGTGGGAATCAGGTTGACGTAGCTCTCGCGCATCGGCGAGCCGTCTTCGGTGAAGGCCACACACCAGGCGGCGCCCTCGCCTTCGGCGAAGTTTTCGGTCTCGCCGCCATCGGCGTAGTGCTCGCCTTCAAAGAGCGGGATCACCGGGTCTGCGCTGAGGGTCTGCATCAGGTAGTCGCGCAGGCCGCCCTTGTACACCCAGCTCAAAACTTCGCCCGTCTTCTCGGTGGTGAGCGTCACACTCGCACCAGGCATCAGGACCGCCTTGCTGCGCAGCAGGTGCGTCAGGTCGGCCTTGGGAAAGTCGGCACTCTCGAAGTACTTGGCATCGGGCCAGGCGCGCACCGTGGTGCCGGTCTTGCGGTCGGCATTGGTGATGCGGCGCAGTCTCAGCGGCTCGATCACGTCGCCACCCGCAAACACGATGTTGGCGACCTGCCCCTCGCGGTTGACCTGCACTTCGAGCCGTTTGGCCAGCGCATTGGTCACGCTCACGCCCACGCCGTGCAGCCCACCCGAGAAGCTGTAGGCGCCGCCCGAGCCTTTGTCGAATTTGCCGCCGGCGTGAAGCCGCGTGAACACGATCTCAACCACCGACACTTTTTCTTCAGGGTGCAAGCCGAAGGGAATGCCACGGCCATCGTCTTGCACGCTGACCGAGCCATCTGTGTGCAACGTCACGTCGATGCGCTTGCCGTGGCCGGCCAGGGCCTCGTCGGCCGCGTTGTCGATCACTTCCTGAATGATGTGCAGCGGGTTGTCGGTGCGGGTGTACATGCCCGGGCGCTGCTTGACGGGCTCGAGCCCTTTGAGCACACGAATCGAAGACTCGCCGTACGAGTTGCTGGGTTTGGTTGCCATATGGCCGGGAATTCTAGGCACATCACCCACGCTGACCTTCGCCGGGGTGTCGTTGGCTGCCGCCTGCCACGCGTTGCGGGGGGCACAAAGCCCTGAGCCCGGCGCGTCAAACGGGGGCGCAACGAAGTCGCTAAAGTGTCCAGGAGACCGCCACGCTGGCACTGCTGCGGGTGTTTGCCGCCTACCTGCAGCCTGATCTCGCGAGTACGCTCGCCAATCAACTCTGGAACTGCATTTGACATGAACGTCATCGTGATCACCGGTGCTTCCGAGGGCATCGGCGCCGAGATGGCCCGCCAGTGGGCATCGCGCGGCAAAGCGGCTTGCGCGCTGGTGCTGGCAGCGCGCCATGTCGACAAGCTCGAAGCGGTGGCAGCCGAGTGCCGAGCCTTCGGCAGCCAAGTGCTGGTGCAACGCTGTGACGTGGGCGTGCAGGCCGAGTGTGCGGCGCTGGTGAACGCCACCGTGGCGTCTTTCGGCCGCATCGACACCCTGGTCAACAACGCGGGCATGTCGGCGCAGGCCTTGTTCAGCGACGTCACCGACCTGGGCTGGTACGAAACACTGATGCGCATCAACCACTGGGGCAGCGTGTGGTGCACCCACGCAGCCCTGCCTCACCTCAAGGCAACACAGGGCCGCATCGTCGGCGTCTCCAGCCTGGCCGGGCTGGTGGGGGTGCCCGGGCGCACGGCTTACTGCGGCACCAAGTTCGCGATGACGGGCTTTTTCGAGGCGCTGCGGGTCGAGCTGGTATCGGCCGGCGTGAGCGTCACCCTCGCCTACCCGGGCGTGGTGGCCACCGAGATCCGCTACCGCGGCTTCAATGCCAAGGGCGAAGCCGCCGGCCAAAGTGGGCTCGACGAAAGCGGCGCGATGAGCGTCGCGACCTGCGCCCGGCTCATCATCGATAGCACCGAGGCGCGCGAGCGCGACATCGTCATGACGGCCAAGGGCCGCTTGGGCCGCTGGCTCAAGCTGCTGGCGCCGGGGGTGG
>JBBRFR010000344.1:0-4415 GCA_038241485.1 Burkholderiales bacterium | reverse complement strand
CAACCTGATGGAGTCGGCGCTGGCAACCATGGTCTCGGCGGCGGCCCGGCGCGAATGCCGCGGCGCCCACACGGTCTCCGATTACGAGCGCCCGATCGACGACCCGGTCGCACCGAACGGCCGCAACGACGCCGAGTGGATGAAGCACACGCTCTGGTTCAGCGAAGGCAACCGGCTCGACTACAAGCCGGTGAACCTGAAACCGCTGACCGTTGAGTCGAGTCCGCCCAAAGTCCGCTCCGTGTGAGGACAGACATGACAAGGAATGCAAACACACTGCGGGCCGAGCGCCGGGCCGCTCCCAAGCCGGCCCCCGCCAGCCGCGAGGCGCGGTTAGCACTCTGGCCGTCCAAGCCTGCGCCGGCGGGCTTGGAGCCGCGGCCATCGTTCCCCTCGGGGGATCGTTCGACGTACTCGTCGAACGAGGGGTTGTCATGACAAAGCGCGTGTTCCAGATTTATCGCTACGACCCCGATACCGACGCCAAGCCGCGCATGCAGACGATCGAGGTTGAGCTCGACGGCAGCGAGCGCATGTTGCTCGATGTGCTGATGAAGCTGAAGGCGGTCGACCCCACGCTGAGCTTCCGTCGCTCGTGCCGTGAAGGCGTGTGCGGCTCCGACGCCATGAACATCAACGGCAAGAACGGCCTGGCCTGCCTGACCAACATGCGCACGCTGCCTGGCGTGGTGGTGTTGAAGCCGCTGCCCGGCCTGCCGGTGGTGCGTGACTTGATCGTCGACATGACGCAGTTCTTCACCCAGTACAACTCGATCAAGCCTTACTTGGTGAACGACAACGTGCCGCCCGAGAAGGAGCGCCTGCAGTCGCCCGAAGAGCGTGACGAGCTGAACGGCTTGTACGAGTGCATTCTGTGTGCGAGCTGCACCACCAGCTGCCCGAGCTTCTGGTGGAACCCCGACAAGTTCGTCGGCCCGGCTGGCCTGCTCCAGGCCTATCGTTTCATTGCCGACAGCCGCGATCAAGACACCGCTGGCCGCCTGGACAATCTGGAAGACCCGTACCGCTTGTTCCGCTGCCACACCATCATGAATTGTGTTGATGTCTGCCCCAAGGGTCTGAACCCCACCAAGGCCATCGGCAAGATCAAGGAATTGATGGTGCGCCGCGCTGTCTGAATCTCCCCCGAACTCCATGCACACCCTGATCGATGCTCGTGCCCTTAGCAAGCTCAAGTGGCGCTGCCGCCGCGGCTTGCTGGAGAACGACTTGTTCATCGAGCGTTTCTTCGCCCGCCATGAGGCTTCGCTGACGGAAGTTCAGGCCCAGGGCTTGCAGGTGTTGATGGACCTGTCGGACAACGATTTGCTGGACTTGTTGCTGTCCCGCAAGGAGCCCGAAGGTGAGTTGGTTCGCGACGATGTGATTGAAGTGCTCAGACTGATGCGTGTGCCGCACTGAGCCAGTGTGTCTTTCTCGACTTTTTCTAAGGAATGCCCATGACCCCCTCTGACGTGAAAGCCACCTTGTCGTTCTCTGACGGCAGCCCCGCGATGGACCTGCCGGTGTACAAGGGCACGCTCGGCCCGGATGTGATCGACATCCGCAAGCTGTATGCCCAGACTGGCAAGTTCACCTACGACCCTGGCTTCCTGTCCACGGCGGCTTGCCAGTCGACCATTACCTACATCGACGGTGACAAGGGCGAGCTGCTGTACCGCGGCTACCCCATCGAGCAACTCGCGACCAACTGCGACTACCTCGAAACCTGCTACCTGCTGCTCAAGGGCGAGCTGCCCAACCCGACGCAGAAGGCTCAGTTCGTGGAGAACGTGACCCATCACACGATGGTCAACGAGCAGATGCAGTTCTTCCTGCGCGGCTTCCGCCGCGACGCGCACCCGATGGCCATCATGACCGGCCTGGTCGGGGCGCTGTCGGCCTTCTATCACGACAGCACCGACATCAATAACCCGGAGCACCGCGAGATCTCGGCCATCCGCCTGATCGCCAAGATGCCCACGCTGGTGTCCATGGCCTATAAGTACACCGTCGGCCAGCCCTACATCTATCCGAAGAACGATCTCTCGTACGCCGGCAACTTCATGCGCATGATGTTCGCCACGCCCTGCGAGGACTACCAGCCGAGCGACGTGCTGGTGCGCGCCATGGACCGCATCTTCATCCTGCACGCCGACCACGAGCAGAACGCCTCGACCTCGACCGTGCGCCTGTGCGGTTCGTCGGGCACCAACCCGTTCGCGGCCATCGCGGCCGGCGTGGCCTGCCTGTGGGGCCCGGCGCACGGTGGCGCCAACGAAGCGGCGCTCAACATGCTGGAAGACGTGCAGAAGATGGGCGGCGTTGAGCGCATCGGCGAGTTCATCAAGCAGGTAAAAGACAAAAACTCCAACGTCAAGCTGATGGGCTTCGGTCACCGTGTCTATAAGAACTACGACCCGCGCGCCAAGCTGATGCGCGAGACCTGCCACGAGGTGCTCGATGCCTTGGGCCTGCACAACGACCCGATCTTCAAGCTGGCCATGGCGCTGGAAAAGATCGCCCTGGAAGACGAGTACTTCGTCGCCCGCAAGTTGTACCCGAACGTCGACTTCTACTCGGGCATCGTGCAGCGCGCCATCGGCATTCCCGTGAGCTTGTTCACGGCCATCTTCGCGCTGGCCCGCACCGTGGGTTGGATTGCCCAGCTAAACGAGATGATTGCCGACCCCGAGTACAAGATCGGCCGCCCGCGTCAGCTATACCACGGGGCCACCCAACGCGACGTCAAACCGATCGCACAACGAGGTTGAACCGCCGGATAGCACCCTTCGTGCACGCAAACCCCGGCCACTGGCCGGGGTTTTTGTTTGTGGATCGAAGCTCCAAGGCCTCAGCGAGCTGAGGCCGCCCGCCGAGGGGAGTGCAGGAACTCGTGGCGGCCCAGCGTTTCCTGCAAAGCCTAAAATCTGATCTTTCCGCCAGAACCTTTGGAAGCCGCCATGGCCCGCACGCTGTACGACAAGATCTGGGACGAACACGTCATCCACACTGAGGAAGACGGCACCGCCGTTCTCTACATCGACCGCCACCTGGTGCACGAAGTGACCAGCCCACAGGCCTTCGAGGGTCTGGATCTGGCCGGCCGCAAGGTGTGGCGCCTGTCGGCCAACCTGGCGGTGAGTGACCACAACGTGCCCACCACCGATCGCTCGCACGGCATCGCAGACCCCATCTCGAAGCTGCAAGTCGACACGCTTGACAAGAACTGCGACCGCCTCGGTATCACGCAGTTCAAGATGAACGACAAGCGCCAGGGCATCGTGCACGTGATCGGCCCGGAGCAGGGCGCCACACTGCCGGGCATGACCGTCGTCTGCGGCGACTCACACACCTCGACCCACGGCGCCTTCGGCGCGCTGGCGCATGGCATCGGCACCAGCGAGGTCGAGCACGTGCTGGCGACCCAGACGCTCTTGGCGCGCAAGGCCAAGAACCTGCTGATCAAGGTTGAAGGTCAGCTGCCCAAGGGCTGCGGCGCGAAAGACATCGTGCTCGCCGTCATCGGCAAGATTGGCACAGCGGGTGGCAATGGCCACACCATCGAATTCGCCGGTTCGGCCATTCGTGCGCTGAGCATGGAAGGCCGCATGACGGTGTGCAACATGGCCATCGAGGCCGGTGCGCGCGCTGGCTTGGTGGCGGTGGACGAAACCACGATCAGCTATTCGAAGGGCCGCCCGTTCTCCCCCGCAGGCGTGGCCTGGGATCACGCCGTGGCCTACTGGCGCACGCTGCATTCCGATGCCGATGCGCACTTCGACCGCGTGGTCGAGCTGGATGCCACGCAGATTCGCCCGCAGGTCACCTGGGGCACCTCGCCCGAGATGGTGTTGTCGATCGAAGACCGTGTGCCCGATCCCGAGCGAGAGAAAGACCCCAGCAAGCGCGGCGCCATGGAACGTGCGCTGAGCTACATGGCGCTGGAGCCGAACAAGTTGATCACCGACATCCTGATCGACAAGGTCTTCATCGGTTCGTGCACGAACTCGCGCATCGAGGACTTGCGCGAGGCCGCGAACGTCGTGCGTCACCTGCGCAAGCGGGTCGCGAAGAACGTCAAGCTTGCGATGGTCGTTCCGGGTTCGGGGCTCGTGAAGGAGCAGGCCGAACGCGAGGGACTGGACGTGATCTTCAGGAACGCCGGCTTCGAGTGGCGCGAGCCCGGCTGCTCGATGTGCCTGGCGATGAACGCCGACCGGCTCGAGCCGGGCGAGCGTTGTGCGTCGACCAGCAATCGCAATTTCGAGGGCCGGCAGGGCGCGGGCGGACGCACGCACCTTGTCTCGCCGGCGATGGCCGCCGCGGCAGCGATCGAAGGCCATTTCGTCGATGTCAGCCGACTCGCGTGAGCCAACCGTTCAGGTGACACCGTGACTCCGTTTCGCATTCAC
>JBBRFR010000343.1:0-4438 GCA_038241485.1 Burkholderiales bacterium | reverse complement strand
CACCAACATCGTGCGCGAGACGGTGTTGGCCGTGGCCCGTAACGATTTCGCCACCAGCCGCTTCGAGGCGCAGTTGCGCCGGCCGGCCTCGGTTCACAGCGAACCACTGCCGGTGCACGTGATCGTCAACCAGATGGACCGCGGCGACCAGGTGCTGGTGGAGCTGGTTGAAATCGAGCAGCAGACCCGGCAAGACCGTGAAGAACGGGCGCTGGGCCAGGCGCAGGCCAACAAGGAGCTGATCCGCAATCTGGCGCATGAGATCAAGAACCCGCTGGGTGGCATCCGCGGGGCGGCGCAGCTGCTTGAGATGGAGGTCGAGTCGCGCGCGCTGACCGAATACACCCAGGTCATCATCCAAGAGGCCGACCGCCTGCAAGCGCTGGTCGACCGGCTGCTGGCCCCTCACCGCAAGCCCCACGTGGTGAGCGACGTCAACATCCACGAGGTGTGCGAGCGCGTTCGCTCGCTGATCTTGGCCGAATTCCCGCGCGGCCTCGCGGTGCGGCGCGACTACGACATCTCGATACCCGACTTTCGTGGTGACCGCGAGCAGCTGATCCAGGCCGTGCTCAACATCGCCCACAACGCGGCGCAGGCCTTGGCCGAGCGCATCCAGCAGGGTGACGCCAGCATCCTGCTTCGCACGCGCATCGCGCGCCAGGTCACGCTCGGCAAGCAACGCTATCGACTGGCACTGGAATTGCATATTGAGGACAACGGCCCGGGTATCCCCGAGTCGATCCGTGATCGCATTTTTTACCCGCTGGTATCGGGGCGCGATGGTGGGTCGGGTTTGGGGCTCACGTTGGCGCAAACTTTCGTGCAGCAACACCAGGGCGTGATTGAATGCGTGAGTGAGCCGGGCCAGACACTTTTCAAGATCGTGATACCGCTGCCCTGAATCAAAAGTTCTCGTCAGCGGCCCCAACCACAGGCAGGGCATGAAACCCATCTGGATCGTTGACGACGACCAATCCATCCGATTTGTGCTGGAGAAGGCGCTGGCGCGTGAAGACCTCGCAGTCCGCAGCTTCACCAACGCCCGCGACGTGCTCGCCGCACTCGAAGACGA
Source organism: Burkholderiales bacterium (assembly GCA_038241485.1). Taxonomy (GTDB): domain Bacteria; phylum Pseudomonadota; class Gammaproteobacteria; order Burkholderiales; family Burkholderiaceae_C; genus Rhizobacter. The sequence continues at coordinate 3,363 of JBBRFR010000343.1, read as the reverse complement.
CGTGCCCCAGGTGCTGGTGTCCGACATCCGCATGCCCGGTGGCTCGGGCATCGAGCTGCTGACCAAGGTCAAGGAGCGTGCGCCTGGCCTGCCGGTCATCATCATGACGGCCTACTCTGACCTCGACAGCGCGGTCAGCGCCTTCCAGGGTGGCGCCTTCGAGTACCTGCCCAAGCCGTTTGACGTGCCCAAGGCGGTGGAGCTGATCCGCCGCGCGCTCGAAGAGAGCATGCGCGAAGAGGTGCGCGACGAGCGCATTGCGCAAATGCCCGAGATGCTCGGCCAGGCGCCGGCCATGCAAGACGTGTTTCGTGCCATCGGCCGCCTGAGCCAGAGCATCGTTACCGTGTTGATCACCGGCGAGTCGGGTTCGGGCAAGGAGCTGGTGGCCCACGCGCTGCACAAGCACAGCCCCCGCGCCAACGGGCCCTTCGTCGCGATCAACACCGCGGCCATCCCGAAAGACCTGCTCGAATCCGAACTCTTCGGCCATGAGCGTGGTGCGTTCACCGGTGCGCAAACCACGCGCCGTGGCCGCTTCGAGCAAGCCGATGGCGGCACGCTTTTTCTCGACGAAATCGGCGACATGCCGTTTGATCTGCAGACGCGCTTGTTGCGTGTGCTGAGCGACGGCCAGTTCTACCGCGTCGGTGGCCACAACCCGCTGCGCAGCAATGTGCGGGTCATCGCGGCGACCCACCAAAACCTCGAAGAACGCGTCAAGCTCGGCGCCTTTCGCGAAGACTTGTTCCACCGACTCAACGTGATCCGCCTGCGCTTGCCGGCCTTGCGCGAACGGCGTGAAGACGTGTCTTCGCTGGCCCGCTTCTTCTTGCAAAAGAGCGCCAAGGAGCTGGGGGTTGAAGCCAAGCGCATCACCGACGCGGCCTTGGCGCGGCTGATGCAGTTCGACTTCCCTGGCAATGTGCGGCAGCTCGAAAACATCTGCCATTGGCTGACGGTGATGGCACCGGCCCAGGTGATCGAGCCCAAGGATTTGCCGCCCGAGCTGTTGGGTGACGCGCCTGCCGCGCGCCCCGTGGCCGCACCCGCGGTACCGGTGTCGATCGAGAGTGCCGAACCGTTGCCGGCCATCTCTGCGCCACCCCCTGCGACTTGGGCGGCGCCGGTGCCGGTAATCCCTCAACCGGCGGCCGAGATCGCGCTGGCGGTCAGCCCCAACTGGCTGTCTGACCTGGAGCGTGAATCACGCAGCATGCTGCAAGCCGGCGTGCCCGAGGTGTGGGACACGCTCACCCGCAAGTTTGAGGCGCAATTGATTCACACCGCGCTTGAGATCACACGCGGGCGCCGTATCGAGGCGGCTCAGAAGTTGGGGATCGGCCGCAACACCATCACCCGCAAGATCCAGGAGCTGGGATTAGACGACTGACTGATGCTCCGCTCGAACAAGCGAAGTGAAGTGCCCCATCAAGCAACGCCTGCGGGGCCGGCTCTGCCGGGAGCCAGACGGCGCCCCTCGGGGGCAGGAGCGCAAGCGACTGGGGGCTCAAATCTCCGCGATCACCGGTGCGTGGTCGCTGGGTTTCTCTTTCTTGCGCATGGCTCTGTCGATCACACAGGCGGTGACCTGAGGCTTGAGCGCATCGCTCACCATGATGTGGTCGATGCGCAGGCCCTTGTTCTTCTGGAAGCCGAGCATGCGGTAGTCCCACCAGCTGTAGGTTTTGGGGGGCTGCTCGAACAGGCGAAAAGTGTCGTGCAAGCCCAGTGCCTGCAGTTGCACAAAGTGCGCACGCTCTTCGGGTGAAACCAGCACCTGCCCAACCCAGGCGGCGGGGTCGTGCACATCACGGTCTTCGGGGGCGATGTTGAAGTCTCCCAGCAGCGCCAGCCGCGAGTGCACGCTGAGCTCGTGGGCGACAAAGGCGCGCAGCGCGTCGAGCCAGCGCATCTTGTACGCGAACTTGTCACTGCCCAGCGCCTGGCCATTCACCACGTAGGCGCCGATCAGGCGCACGCCGTTGACGGTGCCGGTGATCACGCGTGCTTGTTCGTCATCAAAGCCAGGAATGTTTTTCACCACGTCGCTTGCGAGCGTCTTGCTCAGCAGTGCGACGCCGTTGTATGTCTTCTGGCCGAACCACTCGGCGCGGTAACCGGCCGCCTCGATCTCGGCGTGCGGAAACTTGTCGTCAGTGAGCTTGGTTTCTTGCAGGCACACCGCGTCGGGTTGTGTGGCAGCCAGCCATTCCAGCAGGTGGGGCAGGCGAACGGCGAGCGAGTTGACGTTCCAAGTGGCGATTTTCACGGTGATCCTGCGTGGTGGTGGGGGATGGCGGTGGGGCGAAGGGCATCGTACAAGCCCTCGCGCCGTGTGCAAACCGCCATATCAGCGATCATGTTCGCCATGTTCGGCTTGACACAGGCGTCAGCCGCCGCGCGCCTCAGCCGACTGGCCAATCGCAGGCCTTGCCGCGTTGATTGACCGGCAGCGCAGCCCCGAAGCTGAAGGCCTTGGGTTGCTCGGGTGCCGACAGGCGCTCGGACAACCAGCGGGCCAGGTCATCGCGCAGCGTTGCCGGGTCGGCGCCTGGCGCCGGCACGATGAAGGCTTTGAGCCGCTGGCCTTCGTGGGGCGCCATCGGCCGCACTGCCGCGTCATGCACCGCGGGGTGGGCCAGCAGCGCCTGCCGCACCCGCTCGGGAAACACGTTGATGCCGCCCACCTGCACGGCGGCATCGAGCCGGCCGGCGACGTTGAACTGCCCACTGTCCAGCCACTCGATGCGGTCTTGCAACGCATGGGGCCAGCGCGCGCCATCGGCCGCGAGGCGCACCAGCGCCGACGCGTGCGCCGCATCGCGCTGCCAGTGCGGCATCAGCCGGTAGGGTGCGCCTGGCGCGTCGCGCCAACCGATGCCGGCGGTCTCGCTGCTGCCGTAGACCTGAAGCAGCCGCTGCAGGCCGATGCCCGTCAGCGCGTGTGCCAGTTCGTCGGGGCAGGGCGCGGTGGACGTCACACCGTGCACGCCGGCAGGCAGTGCCGACGCATGGCGCGCCACCAGCGCCCAGTGGGCTGGGTGGCTGACCAGCAGGTCACCGGCCTGCACACGCTGCGGCAGTGCCTGCGGCGTGGCGCTGCGCACGTCGAGAGCCGGCTCACACGCCAGTCGGTCGGGCAACAACACTGTGAACAGAAAACCATAGATGTGGTGCGCTGGCACGGCGGCCAGTACACGGCGGCGGTCGGCCAGCAGCGCGCCGAGGCACACCACCTCTTGCTGCAGGTGGGCCAGCTCGTGCGTGCAGGGCTTGGGTTGGCCGCTGCTGCCAGAGGTGCGAAAGGTGAGCCGGGCGCTGAAATGCGCCAGGCCTTCGGCTGCCAGGGCCACCCAGTCG
>JBBRFR010000342.1:0-4446 GCA_038241485.1 Burkholderiales bacterium | reverse complement strand
CCACCCGAAGTGCACCTTCAACGGTTCGGTCAGCGCCTGACCCACCCGCATGCGCGGGTTCAACGAGGCGTAGGGATCCTGGAAGACGATCTGGAAGCGTCGGCGAGCCCTGGACAGCTCCGCGCCGCTCAGCCGATCGAGTCTGAGACCGTCGAACACGACCGTGCCCGAGGTGGGGCGGATCAGGTTGAGCAACAGCCGGCCGGTGGTCGACTTGCCGCAACCCGACTCGCCCACCAGGCCGAGCGTTTCGCCGCGGTTGAGGGTGAACGACACACCGTCGACGGCTTTCACCGCACCGACCTGCTTGCGCAACACAGCGCCGGAAAACACCGGGAAGTGAACCTTCAGGTCTTCGACACGAAGCAGCGGGCCAGCCGCGGTGGCTGAGGAGGAGTGGTCAGACTGTGACATCGCGTAGGCAGGCCATGATGTGGTTGGTACCGATCGTGCGCAGCTTCGGCCGCTCTTGTGAGCACTGCGCAATCGCATTGCGGCAGCGGGGTGCGAAGGCGCAACCCGGTGGCAGGCGTGACAGGTCGGGCGGTGAACCTTCAATGGGCACGAGGCGCTGCGACGCATCACCATCGAGCCGCGGCACCGAGGCCAGCAGGCCGCGGGTGTAAGGGTGGCTGGGGTGTTTGTACAGATCACGCGCCGAGGCCTGCTCGACGATGCGCCCGCCGTACATCACCGCCACACGGTCGGCATAACGTGCCACCACACCGAGGTCGTGGGTGATCAGGATGAGCGCAGCCTGCGTCTCGCGCGTCAGCTCTTTGAGCAGGTCAAGAATTTGCGCCTGCACCGTCACGTCGAGCGCGGTGGTGGGCTCGTCGGCAATGATGAGCTTGGGCTTGCAGGCCAGTGCCATGGCGATCATGGCGCGCTGGCGCTGGCCGCCCGAATACTGGTGCGGGTAGGCGCCGGCGCGTGCAGCGGCATCGGGGATGCGCACCTTGCCCAGCAGCTCGCGGGCCGATTCGAGCGCCTTGTCCCACGGTGTGCCGCGGTGCAGGTTCATGGGCTCGGCGATCTGCATGCCCACCGTCAGCGTGGGGTTCAGCGAGGTCATCGGCTCCTGGAAGATCATCGCGATGCGGTCACCGCGCACCGCGCGAATCTCTGCGTCACTGAGCTTGATCAGGTCTTTGCCCTCGAACAGGATCTCGCCGCTCTCGATGCGCCCCGGCGGGTTGGGGATCAGGCGCAGGATGGAGAGCGCGGTGACGCTCTTGCCCGACCCCGACTCTCCGACGATGGCCAGCGTTTCGCCGGGCGCAACCTCGAAAGACACGTTGTCGACCGCGGTGACTTCACCACGATCGGTGCGAAAGCGCGTCGTCAGGCCGCGCACTTGAAGCAGGGGTTCGCTCATTTGCCCATTTTCTTTTTCAGTTCTTGGTCGATCCAGATGCGCGAGTAGATCGGCCAGGGGCGCACGGCGCCTGCGCGCAGCTCGCCGTCGTAGTTCTTGACCCACGGCCACCAGGCCGTGTGGTTGTAGGGCGTGGGCAGCCAAACGTAGGGCGCCTTTTCCAGGATCTCGCGCGTCATCACCTTGAGCATGATCTGGCGCTTGCCCTCGTCACGCTCCTTCAGCACGTCTTCCATCTTCTTCTCGTAGCTTGGGTCGTTCCACTGCGAGGGGTTCCAGACCTGGCCCTTGACGAAGTTCTTGCGGATGGTGGTGGTGGGGTTGGTATGACCGTTGTCCATCAGGTAGAGCGGCGCGTTGGTGCGGGTGGTCATGGCCGACAGGAAGGCCGGGTATTCCATCGGCTGGATCTCGATCTTGACGCCGATCTTTTCGTAGTAAGCCGCGAGCATTTGCACCAGATCGCCGTGCGTGCCGTTGACGGCGTTGTATTGCACCTTGAAGGTGAAGCCGTTGGGGTAGCCGGCTTCGGCCAGCAACTGCTTGGCCTTGGCGGGGTTGTAGGTGTAGAGGTCTTGCACCGCCTGCGGCATGGAGGTCAGTGGCTCGAAGTAGCCCACGTAGTCGGGGTGCATCGGAAAGCCGAACACCTCGGCGTGGCCACTGTAGATCGACTTGATGATGTCTTGACGGTTGACGGCCATGTTCATCGCACGGCGCACGCGAATGTCGTCGAAGGGCTTGGTGTCGACCCGCATCGCGAGGTAGGTGCCGGCCATGGCCAGCGCGCGCGACCATTTCAGGTCAGGGGCCTGTTTCTTCAGGTCTTCAACCTCGCTGGCGCGGATCACTTCAAGAACGTCGAGCTTGCCGGTGCGCAAGAGCGAGTAGCGCGTGGCTTCGTCCTTGATGGTGCGGTAGGTGATCTTGTCGACGAAGGGCAGCTTGTACTTCTGGCCGCCAATGGTTTCGGTGTCCCAGTACTTGGGGTTTTTGGTGTAGGTGTTGGAGTTGCCGGCCTGGAAGTCGGTCAGCAGGTAGGGGCCCGTGCCGTTGACGTTTTTCCAGTTGTTGGCACCGGCTTCGACCACTTCTTTGGGCACGATGGCCGAGTAGTAGCCCCAGCCGAAGCGGTAGTCCCACTCGGCGTTGTATTCCTTGAAGCTGAAGCGCACCGTGTGCTTGTCGATCGCTTCGGCCTTGCTGATGTGGTCAAGGTAATAAGCGGTCTTCTTGGGGCTCTTCTCCAGCCGGTTTAAGCTGTAGATCACGTCGTCGGCGACCAGCTCGCGTGCGGCCATCACACCCGGCTTTTCGGGGTACATGATGCCCTTGCGCAGCTTCACTTCCATGGTCAGCGGGTCTTTCCAGGCCCAGCTTTCGGCCAGCTCGCCGCGGATGGCGTCGCTCGGCAACCAGGCATCGGCGACGAATTTGTGCTTGCCGCCGTTTTTCACCGACTTGGAAAGGTCACCCGACCACAACACTTCGTATTGGCCACCGGCGTCGTGGTTGACCTTCCAGTTGTAGTCGGCCGGGTCCCACGAGAGGGCCGAGATGCCCACGTATACGGTGCCGAGCTTCAGCTCGCCACCGTACTGGGGTTTGCCGGCCTGCGCGCTGGCCAGGGCCGGTGCCAGCAGCATGGCGCTGGCCAGGGCGCAGGTGTGCAATCGAAGGCTCATCGTCTTTTTCATCGCATGTCTCCTAGGTGTTGCGTAGGTGAGCAGAGTCAACGTGATCCGCGCATGCGCGGATCGAGCAGGTCGCGCAAGGCGTCGCCAAACACGTTGGTGGCGTAAACCATCACGGTCAGGCACAGGCCAGGCGCCAGCGCCAGCCAGGGGCCCTGGAACATGTATGTGCGCCCGCTGCCGGAAAGCATGCCGCCCCAGGTGGGTGCCGGCGGTGGCACGCCCAGGCCGAGGAAGGCGAGGCCCGATTCGGCCAGGATCACGGTGCCCACGCGGGTGGTGAAGATCACGATCACGACCGGCATCACGTTGGGCAGGATGTGCTTCCACAGAATTCGGATTGACGAGGCGCCGAGTGACTGCGCTGCATGCACGTACATGTTTTCGCGCACCGCCACCACCGCGCTGCGCACGATGCGCGAGCCGTCGATGCCGAGCAAGATGCCCAGCGTGAGGATGGTTTGCAGCATGCCGGGGCCGAACACCGACACCACCACGATCAGGATGATCAGGCCGGGAAAGCTCATCCAGGCGTCGACAAAACGCTGGATCACCATGTCGGTACGCCCACCCATGTAGCCGCTGATCACGCCGATCAAGATCGAAATGATGGTCGAGATCGCCGCCGCCGAGCAACCGATGATCACCGACAGGCGTGCGCCGTAGATGCAGCGCGAAAGCACGTCGCGGCCGAGGTTGTCGGTGCCGAACCAGTGTTGCCACGACGGCGCTTTGAGCCGCTCGAGCATGTTGATCTCGTTGAAACCGTAAGGCGCCACAAGGTTGGCGAAGAGGCCCACGACCAGCATGAACAGCAGCACGAGGCCGCCGGCCGCCCCCAGGCGCTTGGTGCGGAACAGGCGTTTGATGAGCCCGTTGGAAGGGGCTCGCGGCGCAGTGGCCGCACGCACGGCGTTGTCCATGACGGCACTCATGTTGGCACCCTTCGCGCTGCGCGCTGTCCCGCCGATCGGGAGCATTCGTACTTGAGACGGCCCGGCCTACTCATCAGCGAAACCTCACTTTGGGGTCGAGCAAGCCGTAGCTCAGGTCGACGATCAGGTTGATCACCATCACCGCCACGCCCACGACGAGGAACACGCCAGTGATGATGGGGTAGTCACGCTGGTTCACGGCATCGAGCAGCAAGAGGCCCATGCCGGGGATGACGAAGATCTGTTCGATGATCACCGCGCCGCCGATCAAGAGCGGAGCTTGCAGGCCGATCAGCGTGACGACCGGGATCAGCGCATTGCGCAGCGCGTGGCGCATCACCACCAGCGGCTCCGAGAGGCCCTTGGCCCAGGCGGTGCGGATGTAGTCTTGGCGCAGCACCTCCAGCATCATCGTGCGGGTGAGCCGCATCGTGATGGC
>JBBRFR010000341.1:0-4469 GCA_038241485.1 Burkholderiales bacterium | reverse complement strand
GGGTGCGCGGCTCGCCGCGTCTCTCGTTCGAGCTCTGCCTGGTGGTGCTGGCGCTGATGAGCTGGGTCGCCTGGCGCGGCGGCTTGTCGGCACGCGCGGCCTCGGCACTCGCGGTGGCGGCGCTGCTGTGCGGGGCGCTTCGTTACGTTGACGTGACGGCGCCGGCGGTGTTTGGCCGCCCATTCAACCTCTATTGGGACGGGCGCCACGCCGCCGAGGTGCTGCAACTGGCGTTGCAGTCGGTGGCGTGGTGGCAGATCGTGGCCACGCTCGCATTGGTGCTGCTGGGCCTGTATGCGTTGTACCGGCTCGCCCGCTGGGCCGTGGCCACTCTGGCCGAGTGCCTGGTCTGGCGCGCGCCGCGGCCGGCCTTGCTGCTGGCCGGGCTGGCGCTCACGCTCAGCTTCCTCTCCTACCAGCCCGCTGGCCGCGACACCCGCTGGTATTTTTCGCTGCCACTCAGCCCGACGCTCGTGCGTCAGGTGGCGCTGCTGCCCGCTGCGCTGTGGCCGGCGACCACGGACGCGGTGCTATCGCCCAGCCCTGCGTTCAGCGGCAACCTGACCCGGCTGCAGGGTGCCGACGTGCTGCTGCTGTTCGCCGAGTCGTATGGCGTGACGAGCTTTGACGACCCGGCCAAGGCCAGCGCGCTGCAGGCGGCACGCGAGCAGCTTGCGCAGGCGCTTCGCGCGAGCGGGCGCAGCGTGGTGTCGGCGCGCGTGGGTTCGCCCACGTTCGGTGGCGCGTCGTGGCTGGCCCATGCCGGCCTGTTGTCGGGGGTGGACACCCGCGAGCCGCACCACAACGACCTGTTGCTCAGGAGCGATCGGCCGACGCTCGTTGGGCATTTCGCCCGCCACGGCTACCGCACGGTGGGCTGGATGCCGGGACTGCAGCGGCCCTGGCCCGAGGGCAGCTTCTACGGTTTTGACCGCATCGCCGATGTGAACGGCATCGGCTATGCGGGCCCGGCCTTTGGCTACTGGCGCGTGCCCGACCAGGCCGCCATGGCCTTGCTGCATGCACAGGAGCTGGAGCGCCCGCTGGCCGAGCGTGCACCGCGCTTCATCGTCTTCCCCACGCTCAACACACATGCACCGTTTCGCCCGCTGCCGCCTTTTATTGAAGAGGGCTCGCGCGCCGCACAAGCCAACGCTTACACGCCCGAACAACACGCCGCGGCGCTGGCGGCCGAAGTATCGTGGCGCAAGGTGGCAACGCCTTATATCGACTCGCTGCGCTACCAGTTCGCCTGGCTGGGTGCGTACCTGTCGCAGCGTGCGTCGAAGAACCTGGTGCTCATCGTTGTCGGTGACCACCAGCCGTTTGCCGCCGTGTCGGGCCCGAACGCCAGCTGGGATGTGCCGGTGCATGTGATCTGCGACGACCCCGTGTTGCTACAGCGGTTCATCGAGCGCGGTTTCACGCCAGGCTTGTGGCCGCCCGCGGCCTCACTGGGCCCGATGCGCGAGCTCACCCCGTTGTTGCTGGAGGTGTTCGACGACCCCGCTGCCGCCGGCCCCCAGGTGCGCTCGGGGCAACGCCCGCCAAGCCAGGGCTAACCCGTGGCGGCGAGGGTGGGCTCCCTTCGGCGCAGTGCCCACAGCCAAACGAGCGCCGCCGCCAACAGGGCCAGCGGCAGCAGGCTGCCCCAGTTCATCCAGGCCCAGCCGCCGGTGGTGACCAGGGCACCCGAGCTGAAGGCGGTGAAGGTCATCGTGAGGTAGACCCAAAAATCGAGCGCCGCCTGCGCGGTGGTGCGCTCTTCGGGCCGGTAGGCCTGCGTGAACAAGGTCGTGCCGCCGATGTAGAGGAAGTTCCAGCCCACGCCCAGCAGCAAGAGCGCGCTGGTGAAGTGCATCAGGTCGACGCCATTCAAGGCAATCACGACACACCCGACGTTGAGCAGCAGGCCGCAAAACAGGATCGGCATCACGCCAAAACGCTTGATCAGGCTGCCGGTGAAAAAGCTCGGCACGAACATGCCCAGCACATGCCACTCGAGCACCCACGCCGCGGCAGAGAAAGGGTGCTGGCATTGCGCCATCGCGATCGGTGTGGCCGTCATCAACAGGCTCATCACCCCGTAGCCCAGCGCACAGGCCGCGACCGACACGATGAACACCGGCTGGCGTGCGATCTCACGCAAGGGCCGACCGGGCTGGCCGGGTGTGGGCTGTGGCAGCGGCGGGAAGGGGATGAACGAAATCACCAGCAGCGCCAACAAGGCCACCCCTACCAGTGCCACGTAAGCGCCGGCAAAGGGCGCGGGCAACACATCACGTGTGCCGCTCGCCAACTGCGGGCCGACCACGCCTCCCAGAATGCCGCCCGCCAGCACCCACGAGATCGCACGCTCCTTGAAGGCGGGTGCCACCAGCTCGGTGGCCGCAAAACGGTACAGGCCGGCGTTGGCGTTGTAATAACCCGCGACCACGGTGGCCGCCACCAGCAGCCAGAAGTTGTGGTGGATCGCCGCCCAGGCACACACCGCCGTCGACCCCATGGCCACCACCAGCCCGGCCTGGAAGGCGCGCTTGCGGCCCCAGACACGCTGGTGGCGTGCCACCAGGCCGGTGAAGAGCGCGCCACCGGCCACATAACCCATCACCGGCAGGGTGGCGAGCCACAGAGTGGGCGCGAGCTGCAGCCCCACCAGGCCGTTGATGGCGATGAAGGTGACGTTGTTGATCAGAAAGAAACCCTGGCACAGGGTCAGCCACAGCAGCGGTGCGTTCATGGGTGGGTGAGGTTTGTCGTCAGAGCGATGACATGGCCAGGTGCGCCAGCACCGCCAGCGGTGCGGTGTCGGCGCGCAACACACGCGGGCCCAGGCTCAGTGGCGCAAAGCCGGCGGCTTCGGCGAGTGCCACTTCGCTGTTGGTGAGGCCGCCTTCGGGGCCGCTCAAAAAAACCGCCGGCCCCGTCATGCGTGTGAGCGTGTGGGTGGCGCGGGGGCTGAGCACACAGCGCTGTTCGCCGTGTGGCGCTGGCCGCTCGCGCAACCAATCGGCCAGCGTGCGCACCGGTGCGAGGCGGGGCACACGGGTGCGTCCGCTTTGTTCGCACGCGGCCACCGCCACCGCTTGCCAATGCGCCAGCCGGCGCTCGGCACGTTCGCCGCTCAGGCGCAAGACGGAACGCTCCGTGAGCAGTGGCTGGATCGCGTTCACGCCGAGCTCGGTGGCTTTTTCAACCAGCGCGTCCATGCGCTCGTTGGCCGGCATGCCGATGGCGAGGGTGATCGGGTGCGCCAGCTCGCGGTCGACCGGGTCGTGCTGCAGCACTTGCACTTGCACCTCGCTGCGACCCATCTGCTGCACCGTGGCGCGCCACTCGCCACCCTGGCCGTTGAACAGCGTGATCTCGGCACCTGGCTGCAGGCGCAGCACCTGCACGTGGCGCGCCGGGCCGGGCGGCAGGGAGATGAGGGTGTCGGCGTGAAGCGGCTGTTCCACGTACAGGCGGGCGGGCATGCGCCGAGTGTGCCTCAGCTAGAGTGACGGCCAGGGAGTGCCAGCATGACCACCGACATCGAACGCCTGGATGAAGCCAACGCCTGCCACGACGACGACCCGCCACGTGGGGCGACGTTGCTACGCGAGATCGATGCCGCCCAGTTGCCGGTGGAACGCTGGCCGAACTACGCCTTCTTGCTCAACCACGTGCTAGGTGAAAAGCTCGTGGCCTGGGGCGAGGCCCTGGCCGGCCAGCAGCGGCTGATGGCGCTGGCGCAGCCTGCACCGGCACCGGCACCGGCACCGGCACCGGTCTTGTGGCGTCAGCTCGGTTGTGCGGCGTGGGTGATTGGCGCGGCCGAGCCGATGGAACAAGCCGTCGAGGCGCTGGCCTTGTCGAGCGGCGCCGCGCCCGAGCGGGCGCGCGAGCTGATCAACTTGGGGGCGGCGATGTACCTGGTGCCCTCGCAAAGCGCCAACGACGCGGGGCAAACGGCCTTGCGCGCCCTGGCGCCCGTGTTGAATGCCGCCTGGCCCACGGGCACAGCGCTCGATGCCCAGGCCGCCGCCTGCACCCACAACCTCGCCAACGGCTTGCTCGAACGCAGTGACGATGAGCTGCGCAACGGCGCTTTGCGTGCCGCACTCGCCTGCGGCGCTGAACTGGCCCAGCGCCTGTGGCGACAGGCGGGCACCTGGGTCCAGCAGGAACGTGCGCTCTACCTGCGCGCGCTGGCCTGCACCGTGCTCGGTGAGCCGCATCTGACGCGGCGCCATGTGATCGACGGGCTGACCTTGCTCGATGCGAATGACAGCGCAGGCGGCGAAACCGTGGACCGTGCCTTCCTAGAGCTCGAACGCTGGAACGCCTGCGTCTGGCTGGGTCTGGCGGACGAAGCCGAGGCTGCGCTGTCGCGCGCGCAGGCGCTGGCCGCTGGTTTCAACGATGCTGGCTTGACGCAGTGGTTTGAAACACGCCGCCAGCGCCTGCCGAGCTTTCGCCGCTGAGGG
>JBBRFR010000340.1:0-4486 GCA_038241485.1 Burkholderiales bacterium | reverse complement strand
AACCCCCAAGGACGATCTGCGCCAGACCCTGGCTCTCATCGAGGCTTGCCAACAAGCGCTGAGCGAATGGCAGACCGCTGTCGACGTCAAGCTGGGTGCCGATGGCCCGAGTTTTGTGCCGGCGCGTGAAGCCTTGGCTGCCGCACTGCACGAGGCGCAGCGACTGGCGCGCGAAGTGGGGGCGTTGTTGGGGGCACCGGCCGCGGCAGACGCGCCTTCAGGGGCCGCTGGTGCGCACGCTGAAGGCGCGCCGGGGCGTTCAGCCGGTGGCCCGCTGCGCTCGCGTGAGCAGGCGCTGGCTCAGTTGCGTGAAGTCGCGGCTTTCTTCCGCGCGACCGAGCCGCACAGCCCGGTGGCCTATCTGGCCGACAAGGCGGTGCATTGGGGTGAGATGCCTTTGCACCTGTGGCTGCGGGCGGTGGTCAAGGACGGCCCTGCGCTGGCCCACCTTGAAGAGCTGCTGGGCCTTGAAGCCCCGCACGACGGCGCTTCCAGCTGAGGCCCGAAGCCCTCGGCCTCACTGGCCGAGGCGGAATTCGATGCGCCGGTTGCGCGCACGACCCTCGGGTGTGTCGTTGCCCGCTACCGGCCGGTCGGGCCCCGAGCCCGAGGTGCTGATCAGTGACGGCGCCACACCCTTGTTCGCCAGGTAGCTGCGCACCGCATCGGCCCGCGCCAGCGAGAGCACGACATTGGTGTCGCGTGCGCCTTGTGAGTCGGTGTGACCAATGACCTCGACCTTCTTGGCGCCCAGCTTCAAGAGCGTGGCCGCCATTTCGTCGAGGATGTTGCGGCCCGCCGGGCGCAGCATGCTGCTGCCTGGCTCGAACTCGATGATGCGGTTGGCGAGCGTCGCATCGAGCACGGTCTGCTCTTGGGCGGCCACGCGCAGCGCATTGCGCACCGCGTAAGTCGGGTTTAGCGAGGTGGCGATGTCGGCGGCGAGCTGCTGGCGTTGTGCTTCGTTCGCCACCTCGCCCTTCAGCTCGATATTGTTGCCGTTGATGTTGAGCTGCCCACGCGACACCTGCTTGAGCTGCGGCGACACCAGCTTTTGCACATAGCCGCTCCAGTTGGGCGGCGCCACCACCGGCCCCACGCCGAGCTGGTCGACCACGCGCTCGGCGCCGTAGACCTCGCGCACTTTGGCGAGGATGGCGTTGCGCGTGGCTTCATCGGGCACCGTGCCGGCCACCACCACCTGGTTGGGCGTGGCAACGGGTTGCGCCCACGCAGGCGCCAGGGCCACGCACAGCAGGGCGGGCAGGGCGCGAAAGAGGCCTCTCATCGACAACGGCATCGTCATTCCCCCAGAAAGGTTTCGCGGAACATGTCGACCGCGGCTGCGAGCGACAGCGAGGGGTCGCGCAGGTGGTTGGAGAGCTTGCGCAAGCCGTAGTCGGAACCGATCCAGTCTTCGACCCATTCGGCTTCGGTCACGGCGACGTTGTCGGCGCGGCAGATCTCGGGGTCGATCACCGAGCGCAGCGTGGCCGGCGAGGCACCGTGAAAGCCGATCACCAACACCGGCTGACTGCCATGCGAGGTGACGAAGATGGCGGTTTCGGCCGGCGTGCGCTTGAAGAAGCGCGTGACCATGTCGACCCACAGCGTGAGCACGTGCGTCAGCTGCATCGGGTCGCGTGGCAGCGGCAGCACCAGGCCCTTGTTCAGCTCGGCGTGGCCTTGCGACAGCACGGGCTGCAGCAGCAGGCCGAGCGCCAGCGCCGTCTGGCGGAAGGAGATGGCCTGGCCCGGTGGTGACACGGCGGCCTCGAAGCGCTCCAGCGTGAGCAGCTGCGCAAAGTTCTTGTAGCCCTCGAGCAAAACCTCGGGGCGTGTTTCGAGCTCGACCGGCTGCGCGGTGAGCTGCTCTTGCACCTGCGCGAAGTCTTCGGCCTTCAGCGCCTGGCGTACCTGGGCGTCGAAGCGGCCCCACAACGGGCTCAGCGCCTGCGGGCTGTAGGGCAGGAAGGCGGCCGGGTCGGTGACCTCGAACGAAGCCGCCATCACAAAGGGAAAGCGCCGGCCCGAGGCGTCCTGGCTGGCCGCCATGTGGCCCACCAGGCCGGCGTTGCTCTGCGCGCCAAGGATGGCAAAGTGCACCGGCGCCGCGGCGTCGTAGACGATCTTCCAGCGCACCTCTTGGGCCAGCAGCTCCATCGCTTGTGACATCCACTGGTCGATGCTGTGGATGAGCGCCGAGCCTGCCGCGCTGCGCACGAAGTCGCCGCGCGAGGGCAGCTTGCCGAAGTAGAGCGCTTGCGCCACCACGTCGCTCATGGCCGGCTCCCCAAGACGGCCGGCGCAGCGGCGATCGTGCCCACCACGGCCGCCGGCAACTGCACGCCTTTGAGGCCACCCGAGGCGCTGGGTGTGTCGGGTGCGTTGGGTGCGTTCGGCGAACCCACGTTGGGGCTTGAGATCAGGCGCAGTTGAACGGTGACGGCGAGCGCGCCGTTGGGCCAGGTCAACTCGAAGGCGCCAGTGGGCAGCTTGCGCCGCTGGGCCTTGCTGATCATCTTCTCGAGCCCGTAGCCGCCAGGTTCGTTGAGGAACTCGACTGCGCGCCCGTCGGTGGTCAAGCCGGTGATGCGCACGCCCGGTGCGCCCTGGCCCGGCCAGACGAAGTTGGTCCAGGCGGCCACCGCGTTGCGGTAGCGCAGCTGCTGGCCGTCGACCTCGATGGTGTACTCCGACAAGCCCGGCACCGGCGTGGGCAGCATCTGGAAGTTGGTCTGCTGTTCGTTGCCCGCTGCCGCACCGCCGCCGCCGGCTGCACCGCCGCCTGCGCCGCCCTGGCCGGAAATGGGTGCCACCCACGCGGGGAAGCCCGACGCGAACTCGGGCCGCAGGCGCAGGCCGATGTCGGCCCAGGTGCGCGGCGTGACGGTGTCGCCGCGGCGCACCACCAGCGCGCCGAGCGCGTCGCCGCTGAACTTGGCCACGCTGCCCTCGGGCCCGAACATCTTGGCCATCTCACCCGCGGTGGCCTCCAGGCGCGAAGCCTTGTCGAAGGGGTACTTGCCCGACAGCGTGCGCTGGAAGGGATCGTAGACCTGCGCCGTCCAGATGCGGTTGATCTCGGTCTCGGCCGCCGGCACGATGACCGCGAACGACTGGATCAGCGGGCGCACGAGGATGGGCCGCAGCGTGGCCTTGGCCGCTTCGGTCTGGCCGTTGAGCATCTGCTCTTCGACCAGCTTCAGCGCCTCGCTCAGCTCAGAGTTGCCTTCCAGCGTTTGCAGCATGAGCTGGCGGCTGGCCGGCCCGTTGTCACCCTGGTTCTTGATCTGGTTGAAACGCGTGCGGATCTTGGACAAGGCCTGCAGGTAGTTGCGCAGCAGCGTGGGGCTGTTGTCGCGCGTGACCATCAAGCGCGTGAGGCCAGCGAACTCTTTGCCGATGGGGCCCATCGGGATGGCCGCCTGCCCGGTGGAGAGGTCGACCTTCACCTCTACACGCGAGGGCGCCATGCGCAGGATCGATTGTTTGAACCAGTCGATGAAACCCTTCTGACCCTTGGCCAGTCTCTCGTTCAAGATGCCTGGGTTGTCCCACGAAGTCTGGTCGTACAGCGCCTGGATCAGCTTGCCCACCGGCGACGCCGCGGGGTCGCCCAGGCGGTTCATGCGTGTCACGGCCTGTTCGAAGTTGGCGAACTCCTTGACGCTCACGCCTTGCAGGAACTTCTGCCACTCGAGCACGTACTCGGTCTTGTAGAGCTGCACCAGCGCCTTGCGGATCTGCTCGGGGCTGCCTTCGAGTGTGAGGTCATCTTGGGTGGCGGTCTTGAGCACCCAGTCGTCGGCCTTGCTTTCTTTGGTCGAGGCTTCCTTGAAGGCGTCGTCGACAAAGCCGTCCCAGGCTTCGCGGGTGAAAGCCCCCGAGATGGCATAGCTGCCAGCCACGATGTCTTTGTCGGCGTCTTCAACCAGTCGCGCCACCGTCATCGGCGGGAAGCGTGTGGCCGCGCGTGCCTTGATTTCGGCATACACGCGCTCACGCGCCGGCATGCCCTTGACAACGCGGCGCAGGTTTTCGCGCGTGGTGTCGAGCAGGGCGAGGTTGGTTTGTGGGGTCGGGAAGTCGGGTGCCGAGACCTGCGTGAGCGCAAACGACAAGATGCGTTCGGCCGAGCGAATCAGCTGCTCGCGCGGCATGGAGCCGCGGTTGGCTTCGAGCCAGCCGCGCCAGAAGCGCGTGAGCTGGTCGCCCATGTGACCGGTTTCCACCCGGCTGCGGTCGCCCAACATGATGTAGGTCTTGAGCGCGTTGTAGGCGTCGGAGACGTTGCTGACCGAGGCTGCGGAGTACACGCCCATCGGCTCGGGGTTGGCGTTGTTGGTCTTGGCGGGTGTCGGGCTGCCGTCGGCGGCGCGGGCCAGCGGTTGCAGCTGCGCCGCGTTGGCGTTGACCTCGCTCAGGTAGCTGGCAATGGCGGCGGCGGTGGGTTTGAGCATCACCTCTTGCAGGCCGGCCAGGT
>JBBRFR010000339.1:0-4498 GCA_038241485.1 Burkholderiales bacterium | reverse complement strand
AAGACTGCCTTCGAAGGCTGGCGCCTGGTGGTGGCGATCGCCGACGTGAGCCACTACGTGAAGCCAGGCGAGCCGATCGACGATGACGCTTACGAGCGTGCCACGTCGGTTTATTTCCCGCGACGTGTCATCCCGATGCTGCCGGAGAAACTCTCCAACGGCTTGTGCTCGCTGAACCCCAACGAAGATCGCTTGGCGATGGTGTGTGACATGCTCATCACCACCACCGGCGAGATCCATGCGTACCAGTTTTTCCCGGCGGTGATCTGCTCGCACGCGCGCTTCACCTACAACGAGGTGGCGGCAATCCTGTCGAACACACGCGGGCCCGAGGCGGCGCGGCGCAAAGACCTGGTGCCGCACCTGCTGCACTTGCACGAGGTCTATCGCGCGCTGCTAAAAGAGCGCGCCAAGCGTGGCGCGGTTGACTTCGAAACCACCGAGACCCAAATCATCTGTGACGACAACGGCCGCATCGAAAAGATCGTGCCGCGCACCCGCACCGAAGCGCACAAGTTGATCGAAGAGGCCATGCTGGCTGCGAATGTGTGCTCGGCCGATTTCATCGCCCAGGCCAAACACTCGTCGCTGTACCGGGTGCACGAAGGCCCCACGCCCGAGAAGAAGACGCTGCTGCAAAACTACTTGAAGCAGCTCGGCCTGGGCTTGAGCATCAGCGACGACCCGAAGCCGGGCGAGTACCAGGTGATTGCCGCCGCAACAAAAGACCGGCCCGACGCGCAACAGATTCACACCATGCTGCTGCGCTCGATGCAGCAGGCCATCTACACCGGCACCAACAGCGGTCACTTCGGGCTGGCGTATGAGGCCTACACGCACTTCACCAGCCCGATCCGGCGTTACCCCGATCTGCTGGTGCACCGGGTCATCAAGGCACTGCTGCAAGGCAAGCGCTACAACCTGCTGAGTGGGGCCCTCGAAGCGGGCACCAAGGCACGCAAGGGCGCAGGCGCCGAAGACGAACAATGGGAGGCCACCGGCGCCCATTGCAGCGCCAACGAACGGCGTGCAGATGAAGCCTCCCGCGATGTCGAAGCCTGGCTCAAGTGCCGCTACATGCGTGAGCACCTGGGCGAAGAGTTTGGTGGCACGGTGAGCGCGGTCACGAGCTTCGGCCTGTTTGTCACCTTGGACGGTTTGTACGTCGAGGGGCTGATTCACATCACCGAATTGGGCGGCGAATACTTCCGCTTCGATGAGGCTCGGCAAGAGCTGCGCGGCGAACGCTCCGGTGTGCGTTACGCCGTGGGCTCGCGCGTGCGGGTGCAGGTGAGCCGTGTCGACCTCGATGGCCGCAAGATCGATTTCCGCATGGTGCATGAGGGTGATGACGCGGCACTCGTGGCCCGCGCGAAGCGCGACAAGGCGGGCGGCGACAAGGCATCAGGCCCGGTGGCCGAACTGGCTGCCGTCAAGGAGGCCGATCGTGCCGTCAAGGCTGCGACCAAGGCCCGCAAGAGCAGCGCGTCGGGCAAGAAGGGCGCGACCGCCGCGCACCCGGTGCGTGCTGCCAAGTCGGCTGCGCGGCAGTCGGCCAGCAAGCCGACGCGTCGGCGCTGATCAAACGGGCGGTGCCGTGTGCATCGCCTCGATCAGGTCCGCCGCGCGCAAGGGGCTGAACTCGTAGCGGTCGGCGGCGTGGCCGTGAAGCCAGGTTGCGTGCCGGGCGGCCTGCAGTGCATCGGTGCTGGTGGTTGACCAGCAGCCACCCAGCCATCCGGCGAGCACATCGCCGGTGCCGGCGGTGGCCAACGCCGCATTGCCGCTGGCGTTGATCGATGGCGTGCCGAACGCTGCCACGACCACCGAACCCGAGCCCTTGAGCACGACCACGCAGTTGAAGCGCTCGGCCAGCTGCTGCGCGGCGACCAAGCGGTCGGCTTGCACCGCACCCGTGCTCGAGCCCAGCAAGCGAGACGCTTCGAGTGGATGGGGTGTCAACACGGTTTCCCGGTCGCGCGAGTGCCGTGCGGTCAGCAGCTGTTGCAGCGCGCTGTCTGATGCGACGGCGTTGAGCGCGTCGGCGTCCAACACGAGGCGCCCTGCCGAGCTCAGCAACCGGGGCAACACTGTGCGCACCGCGTCACCACCGCCGCAGCCACAGACCACGGTGGATTGACGCAGCACATCGGCCGGCCCTTCCCACCACGCCGGGCGAAACATCAGCTCGGGCCGCTGCGGGTCGAGCCCCGGCGCGTGGGGGTCGAGCAAACTGACATACACCCGCCCCGCGCCCGCCGCATGCGCCGCCCGAGCGGCCAGCAGGGTGGCGCCGACCATGCCGAGCGCACCGCCCACCACGGCCACGTCGCCGAAGCTGCCTTTGTGCTGCGCATGTTGGCGGGGTGTGGCGGGCGCGCCGGTGTTGGCGAGCCAGGCCACCGGTGGGGTGGTGGTGTTGGCGACGCCCAAGGCATCGAACCACACCTCACCCGCGAGGTCACGCCCTGAGCCGGTGAACAAGCCAGGCTTGAGCGTCAACAAGGCCAGCGTGTGGGTGGCCACGACGCAGAAGCTGCCGTGTGGCTGGCCGGTGTCTGCATTCAGGCCCGAGGGCAGATCGACCGCGAGCACCGGGCAGGGCAGTACGTTGAGCTGGGTCACCCAGTTCGCCAGCTCGCCACTGGGTTCGCGGTGGCCGCCGAGGCCGAGCAAGGCGTCGATGGCGATGTCGGGTGGTGCCTGCGACAAGCGCGTGCTGGAGATCGGCACACCGGCCGCTCGCGCGCGCTTCAGGGCATCTTGTGCGTCGCTGGGCAGGCGGGCCGCATCCACTGCGAGCGTCACTTCAACTTGCAGGCCTGCCGCCATCAGCTGGATGGCCGCTTCAAGCCCATCGCCACCGTTGTTGCCCGGCCCGCAGACCACCCAGGCGCTGCGTGCGTGGGGGCGTAGCGCCCGCGCCAGCGCCGCCACGGCCGTGCCGGCACGGCGCATCAGCGTGTGCGCTTCGATGCCAGCCAAGGCTTGTTGTTCGATCAGGCGTGAGCTGGCCGTGTTGTGCAAGGGCCAGTTGTTGGGGTGGCTCAGGATGCGTTCCATCACGGGTTGCCCTTCAAAGGTGAAGGCGCTCCACACCGAGCCCTTCAACATCGATGCCGGCGGCTCGCCCGCCAATGGCGTCGGCAAGGACGCGCCCTGAGCCACAGGCCAGCGCCCAACCGTTCGCGCCATGACCCAGGTTGAGCCACACACCGGCCAAGCCGCTGGCGCCCAGCACCGGCGGGCCATCAGGCAACGTGGGTCGCGCCCCTTTCCAAACCTGGGCCTGGCTCATGTGGGCTGCGCCTGGAAACCAATCGTTGAGTACCTTGTACAGCGTGTTGAGTGAGGCCTCGTTGTTGCGTTGCAATGAGCCACCCAGCTCGGCGCTGCCTGATACACGCAGGCGCGTGCCGAAGCGGCTGATCGCCACTTTGTAGCGCTCGTCCATCACGGCGGCACGTGGGCCGACATCGGGGTGAATGTGCAGGTTGCGCAAGGGCGCCGTGACGGAGTAGCCGTATACCGGCGCGAGGGGCAGCTTGATGCCGTGCGGGCGCAGCAAGTCGGCGGCGTCCAGCGCGGTGCACAGCACCACGGCGTCGAAACTTTCGGTCTCGGGTTCGAAGGGCAACACGTCAGTCGGCGGGTCATCCAGCTTCACGGCGTCGGGGTTCAGCCAGTTCGACTCTTCCATCAGCGCGTATACCTTGGTCACACGCGGTGTCTTGCCGGGTTCGATCGATTGCACATTGGTGTGGAAGCGAAATGTCGCGCCCAGGCGCTCGGCTTGCTCTCGCAGAAGCAGGGCGAACTGGCGGCAGTTGCCCACCTCGTCTTGCGCGAGGTGGATGCCTGCGTGCAACTCGGCCTGCGGGTTGAGCCCGGGCTCAACCCGCAGGCAGTGCGCGGCGTCGAGCATCTGGAAGCGCACCCCGGCGTCAGTGAGCATGGCCAGGCTCGGCTGGGCTCGCGCGGCGTCTTGTGCCGAACGCAGCAGCACCAGGTAGCCTTCGGCTCGCTCGTACTCAAGTTGCATTGCCTTGGTGAGGTGGGTCAGCCGCTCCTTGCTGTAGTGCGCCAGCCGTTGCAGGCGTGCACGGTTGCTGCGGTAGATCGGCGGGCTGGTCGCGCGCCAGCTGCGCCACAGCCAGCGCAGGCCGCTGGCGCCGAGGCGCGGATCCAGGCGCAGCAGGGTGTGCTTGCGAAACAACTGGCTCAACACCTGCCAGGGCAGGCCCGGCGCCGCCCAGGGCGCCACATGTCCGGGTGCCACCACGCCGGCATTCGCGAAGCTGGCTTCGGCAGCCACGCTGCCACGCCGCTCGAACACGGTCACCTCATGGCCGTCGGCGGCCAACTCATAGGCAGAGGTCACGCCGACGATGCCGGCACCGATCACGGCAACACGCATCAGTGCGCTCCTTCGGTGAGCGTGGCTTCGATGGCAAGAGACACATCGAGCACGGTGTCATCTTGCATCGCGTGGCTCCAG
>JBBRFR010000338.1:0-4519 GCA_038241485.1 Burkholderiales bacterium | reverse complement strand
TCCAACCCATTTCGCGGTTGTCGAAGCTGGCATAAGCCCCCGGTGCGTCGGCGAGCGGCAGTTCATGCGGCACGATCATGGACGACATGATCTTTGTGCTCGATACGGCGGCTCAGCTGGCGCTTGTAGACCTTCACTTTGCGCGGCCGAGGGCGCTTTATTGATCCGGCACTGAAATATTGAGGCTCTGTTGAATTTCGAATGGGTACAGCGCCGCCTCGACCCGTTCGCACTGAGCAGGAACTGAGCTTGTCGAAGGCCCGTGCGTCGAAGGGTTGGTGAGCGAAGCCACCTTGCGAGCAGGGCTTCGACAGGCTCAGCCCGAACGGGGGTTGGGGGTATTTGCCCACTCGAAATTCATCAGAGGCAATATTGAACTATTGCGAGCCGCAGGTGGTGGACACCTTGGGCGGGCGCATGCACGTTCGCTGGGACCGCGGAGCGGCGGCAACCCCGCACGGCCAATTGGTCTTCTTTGCTGAGTTCCTCGGCGCCACCGGCGTATTCGAGCGCTGGGTGTTGGCCTGCCCGCTGGCGTACCGCAGCGGCAATGCGCCGCTCAAGCGCGACGTGCTTGGCACGCTGATGCTGGGTTTACTGGCTGGGCATCGGCGCTACGCACACATCACCTCGCTGCGCGGCGACGCGGTGGCAGCGCAGGTGCTGGGCATGAACAAAATCGTCAGCGACCACGCAGCTTTACAGCATGTCAAAGATGCTGCGGAGCAGGGCAAGGCCACGGACCCGTGGGCGGGACTGCTGCGTTACGTCAGCGACAAGATCGCCCCGACTATTGGGCCGTTCAAGCCTCCAAACGCGCTGCCGGCAACGGCTGCTTGGGACACGCCCGCCGTTGGGGGCGGTTACCCGCGGGCTGAAGCCTCGTTCAAGGCCGCTGCCGCCCGAATGAGCGCCGTCAGCGCCTTCTTGTCGAGCTTGTCGCCTTCATGGAAGTCGATCGCGCGCCTGACCTTGCCTTCGAGGCTGGAGTTGAAGAGGCCTGACGGGTCGGCCAGCGATGCGCCCTTGGGGAAGGTCATCTTCACGACCTTTTTGTAGGTTTCGCCGGTGCAGATGATCCCGTGGTGTGACCACACGGGAATGGCCCACTTCCACTCTTCGACCACATTGGGCACGGCCGCCTGGATCAGGGCGCGCAGCCGCGAGAGCATCTCGGCGCGCCAGTCGTTCAAGCCAGCGATCTTGTCGTCGATCAGCGCAGATGCAGTCTCGGTGCTCATTGATGGGTTCTTCGTCATGTGGCTTTCCTCAGATGCGTGACTCGATCATCTTCCAGCCGTTGCCAGACGGGTCGCGGAAACCCGCGTCGACGTTGCCGTAGCGGTCGACCGGCTCCTGCGTGAACTCAACTCCGCGGGCGAGCAGCTGGTGGTAGGCGGTGCGGCAGTCGTCCACCTTCATCACCAGCGGCGGCATCGCTCCTTTGGCCACGATTGCACTCAGCGTCTGCGCAGTCGCCGCGTCGAGCACCGGGGGCCCGGGTGTGAACAGGCCGAGCTGGAAGGAGGGTTGGTCCGGGTGCTGCACCGTGAGCCAGCGGTAGTCGCCGTTTCGCACATCCGTGTGGGTACGGAACCCGAGTTTCTCGACATAGAAGTTGAGCGCTTCATCCTGATCGCGCACGTACAAACCAACCACTTGAACACCTTGACTCATGGCAGCTCCTTGTTGTTGGAGCCGTTTATACCGTCGGCCTCGCGGCGCCGCTTCTCCGAAACTGCGGTCGTGAGATCGGGCCGCTGGGCGGCGCTGACTATGCAGGCGGGCACGCGGCCAAGCTCGTGCTTGGTGACTCGCGCAAGCGACCGGATCGTGCCCGGGTTCTCGCCGGTGATGTCGCGAAAGGTGCGCCCGAAGGTGCCGAGGCTTTCCCAGCCTGTCTGGAAAGCGATCTCGGTGATGGGCAGCTCGGTGTCGCTCAGCAGCGCCTTCGCCCGCTCGATGCGCCGTGTGAGCAGGTAGCGGTGCGGCGGGGTGCCGAAGGCCTGTTTGAACGAGCGCGCGAAGTGGGCCTCGGAGACACCGCTCACGCTGGCCAGCCGCTGCACGGGCCAGGCCTCGTGCGATGCGGCGTCCATGCGGTCTTTGGCGCGCAACAGGCGGCGCAGTAAGTCGGGGTCTTGGCTGCCGCCGCTGGCCGGCTGTTGCTTGGTGGACACCGCGGCGGGGCGGACTTTGGAAGTTGGCATCGAAGCTCCCGAAGGGCTCCATTCTCGGCCAACTCCGATGCAGGTTCACCTGCAGAAACTAATGGGGGCTCGACGGCTCGACGGTGTCAGCGCTGCAAGAAGCGCACGACGCCCCACGATTCGAGCAGGCTGCCCACACGGTTGATCATGCTCGGGCGAGCAACCACCGGTGCCAACGCGGGCGGCGCGTTCGGCCGCTTGGGGGCCGCGCTCTGGCCGTACACCAGCAAGGAGGCCTGGGCCGGCTTGAGGCTGTCGGCACGTGAGCCGTTCGGGGCCGGTGTGGCCGCGGCGGCGGGCTTCACTTTGACTGCAACCGGCGCCGGCCGCAGCACCGGGCTCAGCCAGTTCAGGATCGGTTTCCACTGCAGCAGATCGGCCTCCACCTTGGCGGGCGGCATGTCGAACAAGGTCAGGCCTTGTTCGACGCAGCGCACATATCCTTGCGTCTCACGCAACACGCCGATGAAGGGCAACTTTTGCTTGTCGGCCCATTGTTTGAGCACTTCATCGGCCTTGGTGCGGGCGTCGAGCCGCATGCCCACGGCCGCCACCTGGCAGCGGCCGCTGGCCACACGCGGCAGCGTCATCAGCTCGGCATAACAGTCGGCGGCCGACTCGCGGTCAAACACCGAGTTGCACACCGGCATCAAGATCACATCGGCAAACATCACCACGCGGGCGAGGTCAAAGCCGCGCAGGCCGCCGGGGGTGTCGAGGATCACGTGGCTCACGCCGGACGGCGCACGCAAGACGCTGCGCGGGTCGACCGTCCAGCCGACGATGGGTGAGGGTGTAGAGATGGCTTGGCCGGCACGCAGCCGCAGCCAGGCCTGGGTCGATTGCTGTTTGTCGACATCGCCCAGCATCACCGGAATGCCACTGTGCGCGCAGTGGGCGGCGAGGTGTGTGGCCAGCGTGCTCTTGCCGCTTCCACCTTTGCGATTAACGACTGCTACAACGGGCATGACAACGGGTGTCTTAGAGGGGCGCCGTCGGCAGACGCCGAGGGCCGTTGATTACATCACCAATTTGGGGCCCGACCCATAGGCGGCAGCCCTTGTAGCCGCCAACTCTTGCCGCGTTCAAGCTGCAGGCTGTTGCCGCGCCTCAGACTGCCCATGCCCCACACCGTCGACTCTCGTTACGCATGGATGCGTTTGATCGTCACGCTCGCGCTGATGACCATTGGCAGTGGTGGCATGTATGTGGTGCAGCACTTCATCGAGACCGTGGGCTGGCGCCACACCTACTTCGGCATCGGCGTGTTTTGCGCCATCAGCCTGCCGCTCTTGGCCTTGATGATGCGGCCTCGCCCGCCGCGGCCGGCGGTGGCGCCGGTGGCTTCAGGCGTGCCCGTGGTGCTGGCGCGGCCGTTCGGTTTTTCGATGGGCCAGGCCCAGGCCTTGTTGTGTGTGGCGGGTGTGGCCTGTTGTGTGGCGATGTCGATGCCGCAGGTGCACATCGTGGCCTATTGCGGCGACCTGGGCTATGGCGCGGCGCGGGGTGCCGAGATGCTGTCGCTGATGCTGGCCTGCGGCATCGTCAGTCGCTTGGTGTCGGGCGTGATCTGCGACCGCATCGGCGGCCTGCGCACGCTGCTGCTCGGTTCGGTGCTGCAAGGGGTGGCGCTGCTGCTGTTCATTCCCTTCGACGGGCTGGTGTCGCTGTACCTGATCTCGGCGCTGTTTGGCTTGTTCCAGGGCGGCATCGTGCCGTCTTACGCCATCATCGTGCGCGAACACTTTGCGCCGGCCGAGGCCGGGGCGCGTGTGGGCACGGTGTTGATGTTCACGCTGCTCGGCATGGCGCTGGGCGGCTGGATGTCGGGCAAGGTGTTCGACCTCACGGGCTCCTACGACGCGGCCTTCCTCAACGGCGTGGCGTGGAACGCGCTCAACCTCAGCATTGTGTTGTGGTTGTGGCGGCGCGTGCGCCGTCAGGCGGTCGGGGCGACGAATGGATTCAACCCCATGGGAATGCGCTCGTAGACTGGGGCGAACGGTGTGGAGGGCAGTTGCAGCCCAAAGCGATCGGTGCCGTGTCTATGACGCCGGCACGACAAGCTCGCCGGGTTGCTGCAAAAGCGCGACCAGGGAGGCCTGCACCACTTTGCCCCTCATGAGATGCACACCGTCATGCGCCCGCTGAACCAGGTCTTTGACCAGTTGGTCGCACTGCAGTCCGACGACCTCAAGCGCTGGCTCGCCGGGCCCAGTTCACCCTAAGCCAGCCTGAACACGGCCACGGTTTCTGCCAGGCTGGCGGCCTGATGCTTGAGGCTTTCGGCGGCGGCGGCCGATTCTTCC
>JBBRFR010000337.1:0-4534 GCA_038241485.1 Burkholderiales bacterium | reverse complement strand
CCGGTCACAACAATCGCCGCTCAGAAGGCAGGATGCAGCTTCGGCTGTTGCAACGGTGAATAAGGGGTACGCCGCGGCCACCCCTGCTGCGCCTTTGGCACCAGCACCGAGTTCATCCAGAAGAACCCCAACACCTTTGCGGCGCTCTATCGCGCGGTGCTCACCTCGGCGGCGATGGCGCGTGAGGCCAAGAACCGCGAGCTGATCGCCAAGGTGATCGCGCCGCAGGCTTACCTGAACCAGCCCGAAACAGTGGTGGCGCAGGTGCTCACCGGCAAGTTTGCCGACGGCCTGGGCAATGTGATGAACGTGCCCGACCGCGCCGACTTCGACCCGATGCCCTGACAGAGCATGGCGATGTGGATCGCTGACGCAGATGAAGCGCTGGGGGTACATCAAGGGCGACGTCAACTACAAGCAGATCGCCGAAAAGGTGTTCATGCTGACCGGCGCCAAGAAGACCATGAAAGAGCTGGGCCAGAAGGAGCCCGTGGGACATGGGGAAGCCTCGTTAGCATCGGGGCATGACGCGCAAGGCAGAGAGCAAATTCCACACACGATGGCAGCGCCCCTTGTGGATGCTGGCCGGTGGTCTGAGCCTGCTCGTGGGCGTGGTCGGCATCTTCTTGCCGCTCTTGCCCACCACGCCGCTGGTGCTGCTCGCGGCCTTTTGCTTTTCGCGCGGCAGCAAGCGCTGGGAAGCGTGGATGCTGGCGCACCCGCACTTCGGCCCGATGGTGCGCGACTGGCGTGACAACCGCGCCGTGCCCCTGCGGGCCAAACAACTGGCCACGGTGATGATGGCGATCAGCTCGCTGGCCACCTGGTGGGTGATCGCCTCGCCGTGGCGCTGGGCGCCGGGGGTGTGCTGCCTGATGGTGGCGCTGTGGTTGTGGTCTTTGCCGACGGCCGGGCCCCGCCCGCGCGAAGTCGGTAAAAGTTGACGCTCGCAGCCCCCGGTTAGGGGGTGCTTTTGTGGGGTGTGTGCTTTCGCACGCGGCGGTGAAGGGGTACCGTCAAGCTCTTGCGAGCGCTGCCGATAACGATGCTGACATGAACCGAGCCGTAGTTTCCCCCTGGGTTGACGCCGTACTAGGCGCCGACCGAAACCAACGTGTGCGGGTGACGCAGTCGCTCGTGGCGTCTTTGCTGTACCTCGGCTTGAGCGCCATCGTCTGGCTGGGGGTCTGGATGGGCTTCATCCAGCAGCTGCCTGCGGCGGTGCTCACTGCTGCGGTTCTCGGCGCTTCACTGGTGTTTTATGCCGTCATCCGCAGCGGGCGCAACCTGCGTTTCACCGCCGACCCGGCCTTGACCCAGGTGCAAGGCCTGTACTGTGTGTTTGCCTGCAGCGCGGCCTACGCGGTGGCGGGCCCGATCCGTGGCGCCATGCTCATGCCGCTGCTCACCGGCCAGTTTTTTGGTGCGTTTTCCCTCACCCCCCGGCAGACACGCCGCACCGCTGCGGTGGCGGTGGTGGCGCTGGGGCTCACCATGGCTTGGTGCGCCTACACCGACCCGGTTCAGTTTCCGCCGCAGGTGGAGCTGCTGACTTTCTTGCTGGTGGCGCTGGTGCTGCCCACCATCGGGTTGCTGGCCGGCAAGCTGAGCGCCATGCGAACCAAGCTGCGGGTGCAAAAGGGGCAGCTCGAAGGCGCGCTCGCGCAAAACCGCCTGCTGGCCACCCAAGACGAGCTCACGGGTTTGTCGAACCGTCGCCACATGACGACGCTGATGATGGCCGAACGCGCCCGCCAGCACCGCAGCCGCAGCCCGATCAGCATGGTGCTGATCGACATCGACCACTTCAAGCGCATCAATGATGGCTGCGGCCACCAGGCCGGCGACCAGGTGCTGCAGATCTTTGCTGACGCGATCACCCATGGCCTGCGTGCCGGCGACGCGCTGGCTCGCTGGGGCGGTGAAGAGTTCTTGCTGATGCTGCCCAACACCTCGGCCGACGATGCGCTGGTGTGTGTAGAGCGCATGCGTACCCAGCTGGCCGCGCGCAGCTTCGAGCACATTGCGCCCAAGCTGGCGGTGACTTTCTCGGCCGGCATCGGCGTGTGCGACCTCGAAGACCGCATGGACACCATCGTCGAGCGCGCCGACCGCGCCATGTACCGCGCCAAGACGGCAGGGCGCAACCGCACCGTGGTGGCCTGAGCGGGTGTAAGAACACCCGCCGCAGGCCGACCTAGGCATCTCTGCAAGGGGTGCCTTCGATGCCAGAAGTTCTCGCTCAACATCCGGGCGCTCGATCGGCTCGTGCCGCTCCTCGCGTGTGTTTCGGCGTCGGGCGGGTGGTCTCGCAGCCGTTCGCCGTGCTCAACACCACCGAGTTGCCCCCTGCCTTGGCCCAGGCCTTGAGCAACACGCTGCCGTTTTTGCGCTGCGGTGAAGAGTCGGCCGTGCATGCTTTTGGCCGCCGCCTGGTGGGCGTGTCGGCGGGCGCCGAGCAGGGCGCGCTGCAAGGCATTGCCGACGACGAAGCGCGGCATGCCGCCTGGCTCGAAGCCCTGGCCCTGGCCTTGCCCGCACCCGACGCCGTGCCGGCCACCGACGCGATGGCCAGCTTCTTTCGCCGCCTGCTGACTCGTGACGCCGCGCTGCACTTCGCGCGCATTGCTGCGCTCGACCTGGCGGTGTGCGCTTTGCTCGCGCCGCTGGCCTCACGCCGCAGTGTGTTGGCCCGCGCGCCCGAGGTGGTGGCCGGGCTCGGGGCCATTTGCCGCGACGAGGCCCGGCATGTGCGGGTGGCGCGTGATTGCGCCGGCCGCTTGGGCGTGACGGCGCAGCGCCAACACGCCCTCGACCTGGCGCTGCGCCGTGAGCTCGGCGTGTTGCTCTCTCCGGTGCGGGCCAGCATGGCCCTGCTGGGCATTGACGGTGCTTGACGCTCGACCCCCCGCCCGCCCCCCGGCCCGTGTGGCCGCCGGCCGCGTGCGCTTGTTGGGGGCGGGGCTGGCATTGCCCGGCCCGGCCGTCACCACCCGTGAACTGAGCGCCCGGCTCGAAGCCCGTTTCGGCCTGACGGTGCAACGCCGGGCCAGCCGGCTGGCGGCGCGCTTGCAGGTGGACACCCGTCACCTGTGCCGTGAGTTCAACCACGCCATCGAAACGCCGCGCCCTGGCCAGCGCAACCCGGAGCTGGCGGCGCAAGCGCTGGCCGAGGCTTTGCGCGAGGCCGGTTTGCCGGCCAGCCAGTTGGGTTACGTGTTGACCCACACGGCCACCCCGGCGCGCCTGCTGCCCGGCGGCTCGGCCGAGGTAGCGGCGCGGGTCGGGGCCACCTGCGCGCATGCCGAGTTTCGCCAGGCCTGCACGGGCTTTGCGAGCGCCTTGCAGTTTGCCTTTGCGCTGCTGCGTGAGCCCGGTGCGCAGCCGGTGGCCATCGTGGGCAGCGAGACCGGCTCGGTGTTTTTTGACCCGCAGCAGTTGCAAACCGATCCGGCGCAGTGGGTCAATATGCTGCAAATGGGCGATGGCGCGGCGGCCGTGGTGCTGGGTCCCGATGACGCGGGTGGGGGCCCGCGTTTGTCGTGCGCCTATTTTGGCCAGCTGCCCAACCCACCTGTGCCAGGGCTGACGCTGGCCGTTGGCTCCGACCACCCGGCACCCGGCGCGGGTGTGCTCAGCTTTTCGCATCACTTCGATGACGTGGCCCGGCACGGGGGTGCCTTGCTCGACGCCGGGCGTGACACCCTGGCCGCACATGGGCATTCATTCGATGCGGCCGCCTGGCTGGTGCCGCACCAGGCCAGCGGGGCGGTGGCGGCCTGGTTCGCCGAGCGCTTCAAGGTGCCGCGGCACAAGGTGTGTGACCACGGGCGACGCGTGGGCAACCTCGGCAGCGCCAGCATCTGGGCCGCGTTGCACGAGCTGCGGCCCAGCCTCGCGCCGGGGGAGCAAGCCTTGTTTCTGGGCGCCGAGGCCACGCAGTACAGCTACGGCGGTTTTATGCTGAGCGCGGCATGAAAGTACGCCGGTGAGCCCAGCCATTTGCTTCGAGGCGGTGAGCTTGCGGTATGGCGCCGTGCAGGCGCTCGACGGGCTCAACTTCGTGGCCCACAGCGGCAGCATCAATGCCTTGTGCGGCCCCAACGGCGCGGGCAAGAGCAGCGCGCTCAAGCTGGTGTGCGGCCTGCTGCGGCCCAGCGCCGGTGAGGGCCAGGTGCTGGGCGAGGCGCTGGCGGCGCGGCCGGTGCGCCGGCGTGCGCAGATTGGCTACATGGCGCAGCGCACCGTGCTGTACGACGAGCTCACCGTGGCTGAAAACCTTGGCTTTCGCGCCGGGGTGATGGGCCTGGCCGCGCCCGCCCGGCGTGCGCGCGAAGCCTTGCACGAACATGGGCTCGACGAAGTGCGCACGCTGCGGGTGGGCGCGCTGTCGGGCGGCTGGCGGCAGCTGGTGTCGTTTTGTTCGGCCCAACTTGCGCAGAAGATCATTCTGATGCTCTACGAACTCACCGCCGGCCTCGACTCCTACGCACGCGCCCTGCTGGGGCGCGACCTGCGTGCCTTGGCAGGCCAG
>JBBRFR010000336.1:0-4550 GCA_038241485.1 Burkholderiales bacterium | reverse complement strand
TATTCGTTAATTACTGGTGGGCCATTTTCGGCTTCCTGGGCGGCGGCATCTATTTCTTCTTAGAGTCGTGGAAACGCTCCGAAAAGATGCAGCGCACCATGGATCGTTTGATGCTGAAGGTCCCGGTGTTCGGCGACTTGGTGAACAAATCCGCTGTAGCCCGCTGGACGCGCACCTTGTCGACCATGTTCGCAGCAGGTGTGCCCCTGGTCGAAGCACTCGACTCGGTAGGGGGCGCCTCTGGCAACGCAGTCTTCAAAGATGCCACCGAGCAAATTCAAAAAGATGTCTCCACGGGCGCTAGCCTGACTGCTTCGATGCAAACCACCGGCGTGTTCCCTACCATGGTCATCCAGATGTGTGCCATCGGCGAGGAGTCCGGCTCGCTCGACGCCATGCTTGGCAAAGCGGCTGAGTTCTACGAAGACGAGGTGGACGAAGCCGTAAAAGGCCTGTCGTCGCTGATGGAGCCCTTCATCATCGTGATCTTGGGGGTCATGATCGGTGGCATCGTCGTATCGATGTATCTGCCGATCTTCAAACTCGGCGCGGTGGTCTGACCGTCCGTGATAAGCCCGTTTGACGCCGAAGTTTTCCTGTCACCCTGGCTCCTGGCGCTGCTGGGCTTGTGCATCGGCAGCTTTCTGAACGTCGTGATCTACCGCCTGCCGCTGATCCTCGATCGCGGCTGGTGGGGCGACGTGGCCCATCAGCTGGGCGATGAAGAGTCTCACCGGCGTGTGTTCGGTGCCGCGCCCTCTTCTTCGACCACACAGACGGGCAAGTCGTTGGCCGAAGCACTGGCCACCCTCGGGCCGCTGCAGCTCTCGCACCCGCGATCGCGCTGCCCATCGTGCTCACACCTGATTGCGTGGCACGAAAACATCCCGGTGCTCAGCTACCTGTGGCTGCGCGGGCGCTGCGCTTCGTGCAAGACCCGCATCTCGCCTCGCTACCCCTTCGTGGAGCTGCTCACCGGCGCGCTGTTCGCCGCCGTGGGCTGGCGCTTCGGCGCCGAGCCTACAGCCCTGCTGTGGTGCTTTGTGGTCGCCATGCTGGTCGCCCTGGCCGGCATTGACTGGGACACCACCCTGTTGCCCGACAACCTCACCCTCCCGCTGTTGTGGGCGGGGCTGCTCGGGAGCGTGCTGGGCTGGACCATCCCGATGCCGCAAGCCATCTGGGGCGCTGTGGCGGGCTACCTGTCGCTGTGGTCGGTGTACTGGCTTTTCAAGCTCACCACCGGCAAAGAGGGCATGGGCTACGGTGACTTCAAGCTGCTCGCCGCACTGGGCGCCTGGCTGGGCTGGCAGATGATCCTGCCTATCGTGCTCGGGGCCTCGGTCATCGGCGCCGTGGTGGGCATTGGCATGAAGCTGTCGAGCAACTTGCGCGAAGGGCGGTACGTTCCCTTCGGCCCCTTTTTGGCCGGGAGCGGGATCGTGGTCATGCTCGCCGGCCATCAGCGTGTGCTGAGTTGGTTGGGCTGGGCCTGACAGGCTTGGTGGCAGCACCCATGGCTGCAAACCTCAATCTGCGCATTGGTCTCACGGGCGGCATCGGCAGCGGCAAGAGCACGGTGGCCCGCCTGTTCGTAAAACACGGGGCGGCGCTGATTGACACCGATGCCATCGCCCGATCGCTGGCCTCGCCAGCTGGGGCGGCCATTGACGCGATCCGCGCGCAGTTCGGGCCCAGTGCCATCGACACGGCTGGCGGCCTCGATCGGGCCTACATGCGCGAGCTGGTCTTCACCGACGCCTCAGCCAAAGCCCGCCTCGAGGCCATCCTGCACCCGATGATCGGCGTGGAGTGCAACCGGCAAGCGCTGACAGCCGCCGGTTGCAGCCTGGTCTTCGACGTCCCCTTGCTCGCAGAGTCACGCCACTGGCGCACCCGACTCGATCGAATCTTGGTGGTCGACTGCAACGAGTCCATCCAGATTGAGCGTGTGATGCAGCGCTCGGCTTGGTCGCGCGAAGCCGTGGAGTCGGTCATTGCACAGCAAGCCCGTCGGGACGTGCGCCGCGCCATCGCCGACGCCGTCATCTTCAACGAAGGCCTGAGCCTCGCCCAGCTAGAGCGCGAAGTGGGCATCTTGTGGCGCCGCTGGGTGCCTATGGAACAATCGCGCCGGTCGAGCGGAGCACCCCCATCTTGATCTTGTACGAGTACCCCTTCAACGAGAGCATCCGCACCATGCTGCGGCTCGAACACCTGTTTGATCGCCTGGGCTGCCTGATGCCTCGCGATGAAACGGTGGATCACCACTACGCGCTGGCCACGATGTTCGAGATCATGGACGTGGCCTCGCGCGCCGATCTCAAATCCGACCTGCTCAAAGACCTCGAACGCCAGCGCAGCCAGCTCAACAGCTATCGCGGCAACCCGTCGATCGCCGACGAGGTGCTCAACCAGGTGATTGCCAAGGTCGACCACGCCTTCAACGGGCTCAACCAACTGGCCGGCAAGGCCGGGCATGCGCTCACGGCCAATGAGTGGCTGATGAGCATTCGCAGCCGCATCAGCATCCCCGGTGGCACCTGCGAGTTCGACCTGCCGGCCTATTACGCCTGGCAACAGCAGGAGCCGGCGCGCCGACGTGCCGACCTCAATCAATGGGTCTCGACCTTGATGCCCTTGGCCGAAGCCTTGAAGGTGCTGCTCAGCCTGCTGCGGGACTCGGGCACGCCGCACAAGGTGGTCACACAAGGCGGCCAGTTCCAGCAAAGCCTGCCGGCCGGGCGGGTCTTCCACCTGCTGCGCCTACGCATCGACCCGGCGGCCCAACTGGTGCCCGAGATCAGCGGCCACCGCCTGATGGTGTTGGTGCGCCTGATGCGCCAAGACGCCGAAGGCCGCCTCAAGCCTGCCGGCGCCGACACCAGCTTCGAACTCACCTTGTGCTCATGACCCAGGCGCCTTCACCGCCCCGGTCGCAGCGCCGCATCGTCGCCTGCCCCAACTGCAAAGGGGACAGCGTTTACGCTCCCGAGAACCCGTTCCGCCCGTTTTGCAGCGCGCGCTGCAAAAACGCTGACTTTGGCGCCTGGGCCACCGAAAGTTATCGGCTGGCGGCCCGCCCCTCCCTGCCCGAGGGTGAAACGGGCGAGGACGTTGATTTGATCCCCCCCGATCAGCTGCCCTCTTGAAAGCAGGGCGCTCACCCCTATAATTCCGATTGCTAGCACTCAACCCGCTTGAGTGCTAACGGCTGATCAGGATCGTTGCGGTCCGGCCGTCTGCAAAGTCAATGAGTGCGAACTTCCCGCTCATTTCAACCAGAAGCTCGGTTTTTGAGTCATCAAGGAGATGCTATGAAACTTCGTCCGTTGCACGATCGCGTGATCGTCAAGCGCTTGGAACAAGAAACCAAGACCGCGTCCGGTCTGATCATTCCCGACAACGCCGCAGAAAAGCCTGACCAGGGCGAAGTCTTGGCCGTGGGCCCGGGCAAGCGCAGCGAGAAGGGTGAGTTCATCGCCTTGAACATCAAGGTGGGCGACCGCGTCCTGTTCGGCAAGTACAGCGGCCAGACCGTCAAGGTCGATGGCGAAGAACTGTTGGTGATGAAAGAGGAAGACCTCTTTGCCGTCGTCGAGAAGTAATCAACTGAATCGGAGATAAAAACATGGCAGCAAAAGACGTCATCTTCGGCGGCGAGGCACGTGCCCGCATGGTCGAAGGCGTGAACATCCTGGCTAACGCAGTCAAGGTGACCCTGGGCCCCAAGGGTCGCAACGTGGTGCTCGAGCGCTCGTTCGGCGCCCCCACCGTGACCAAGGACGGTGTGTCCGTGGCCAAGGAAATCGAGCTGAAAGACAAGCTCCAGAACATGGGCGCGCAGATGGTCAAGGAAGTCGCTTCCAAGACCTCTGACATCGCTGGCGACGGCACCACCACCGCCACCGTGCTGGCACAAGCCATCGTGCGCGAAGGCATGAAATACGTGGCCGCCGGCATGAACCCGATGGACCTGAAGCGCGGCATCGACAAGGCTGTCACGGCCCTCGTCGCCGAGTTGAAGAAGGCCTCCAAGGCCACCACCACCTCCAAGGAAATCGCGCAAGTTGGCTCCATCTCGGCCAACAGCGACGAAACCATCGGCAAGATCATTGCTGATGCCATGGACAAGGTCGGCAAGGAAGGCGTCATCACCGTCGAAGACGGCAAGTCGCTGGACAGCGAACTCGAAGTCGTCGAAGGCATGCAGTTCGACCGCGGCTACCTGTCGCCTTACTTCATCAACAACCCCGAGAAGCAGTCAGCGATTCTCGACAACCCGTTCGTGCTGCTCTACGACAAGAAGATCAGCAACATCCGCGACCTGCTGCCCACGCTGGAGCAAGTGGCGAAGTCGGGCCGTCCGCTGCTGATCATTGCCGAAGAAGTCGAAGGCGAAGCGCTGGCCACGTTGGTGGTCAACACCATCCGCGGCATCCTGAAGGTCGTCGCCGTCAAGGCGCCGGGCTTCGGCGACCGTCGCAAGGCCATGCTGGAAGACATCGCCATCCTGACCGGCGGCAAGGTCATCGCCGAAGAAGTCGGCC
>JBBRFR010000335.1:0-4566 GCA_038241485.1 Burkholderiales bacterium | reverse complement strand
GAACGAGATGTCGTCCAACGCGGGCGGGCTGATCCGCTGGCCGGTGTTTGCCATGCTGCCGCTCGGGCTTTTGTTGTTGGGCCTGCAAGCGGTGTCGGAGATCATCAAGCGATTCGCCTTTCTGAAAGGCCTCATCCCCGACCCGACGCGCAAACAAGGCGTCAAGACGCCCGAAGAAGAACTCGCCGAGTTCTTGCTCAAGAAAGAAGTGGCCGCCCGCGAAGCGGCTGCCCTGGGGAGCAAGACGTGATCGAGTTCATCATGGCCAACATGGCCCCGATCATGTTCACGAGCCTGATCGTGTTCCTGCTGTTCGGCTACTCGGTGGCCTTCTCGCTCGCCGCTTGTGGCTTGTTCTTCGGCTTCCTCGCGATTGAGCTGGGTGTTCCGGGCATGGCCTCGCTGATGCAGGCGCTGCCTTTGCGCATCTTCGGGATCATGCAGAACGACACGCTGCTGGCGATCCCGTTCTTCACCTTCATGGGGCTGATCCTCGAACGATCAGGCATGGCCGAAGACCTGCTCGACACCATCGGCCAGTTGTTCGGCCCGATCCGCGGCGGCTTGGCGTTTGCGGTGGTCCTGGTGGGCGCCATGCTGGCAGCGACCACGGGCGTGGTGGCCGCGTCGGTGATCTCGATGGGCCTGATCTCGCTGCCCATCATGCTGCGCTATGGCTACGACCGGCGCCTGGCCAGCGGTGTGATTGCCGCCTCGGGCACGCTGGCGCAGATCATCCCGCCCTCGCTGGTGCTCATCATCATGGCCGACCAGCTCGGCAAGAGCGTAGGCGACCTGTACAAGGGCGCCTTCATCCCCGGCTTTGTGCTGATGGGGCTCTACCTCGGCTATGTCGCCATCGTCGCCATGTGGCGCCCGCAGTGGGCACCGGCCCTGCCCAAGGAAGCCCGCACCATCCGCGAAGACGACGGCTCGGCCGGACTGCCCTCGCTGGGCGTGCTAACGCTGCTGTCGGTGGGCTTGGCCGTCGCATTTGCCAAATCGCGGCCCGAGGGCACCGCCCTCGACGAGAAGATCGTCACGTCCATGTGCGTGGGCGTCGGTGTGGCATTCGTGTTCGCCGTCATCAACAAGGTCGCACGCCTGCGCCTGCTGTCCAACATGGCCGAGCGGGTCACCTTTGTGCTAATCCCGCCGCTGGCGCTGATCTTCCTCGTGCTGGGCACGATCTTCCTCGGCATTGCAACGCCCACCGAGGGTGGCGCCATGGGTGCCACGGGCGCGCTCATCATGGCCATCGCCCGCCGCCGCATCGATTTGAAGCTGATGCGCCAGGCCATGGACACCACCATGAAGCTCTCGTGCTTCGTGATGTTTATCCTGATCGGCTCGACCGTCTTCAGCCTGTCGTTCCAAGGCGTTGACGGCCCCAAGTGGGTGGAGCACCTGCTGACCGGCCTACCCGGCGGCCAGGTGGGCTTCCTGATCGTGGTCAACATCCTGATCTTCGTGCTGGCGTTCTTCCTCGACTTCTTCGAGCTGTCGTTCATCGTGATCCCGCTGCTCGCACCGGTGGCCGACAAACTGGGCATCGACCTGGTGTGGTTCGGCGTGCTGCTGGCGGTGAACATGCAAACCTCGTTCATGCACCCGCCGTTCGGCTTTGCGCTGTTCTACCTGCGCAGTGTGGCCCCGAACGAGGACTACATCGACAAGGTCACCAACCAACCGGTGGCCAAGGTGACCATCGGGCAAATCTACTGGGGTGCGGTGCCGTTCGTGGTGATCCAGCTCATCATGGTCAGCCTGATCATTGCCTTCCCCGGCCTGGTGTCCAGCGGCCTGGTCAAAGAGAAGACCATCGATGCGGACAAGGCCTTCCAGGAAATGCGCGTGCAAGATGCCCAAACAGAAGCGGCTGACCCGGCGGGTTTGCCTCCTGCATTGGTGATCCCTGGCACGTCGGCGTCAGAACCCGCGGAGAACAATGGAGACGACGACGCGATGAACGCGCTCCAGGACGCCATCAAGGCAGACAAGAATTCGAAGTGAGCTCGCATCAGGCCAAAGCCGCCGTGTATCGCAGCGCATGAAAAAGCCCCGCATCAGCGAGGCTCTCGGGGTCTCAGTCAGCAGCGCGCAGCCTAGAGCTTTTGCGCTTGCATGAAGCTGTCAAAGCCTGCCTCGGTGAAGCGGAACCAAAGGTTCGAGTCACGTCGGAAGGATGAGTAGTCTTCGTAGATCTTTTTCCAAGCCGGGTTGGTGTTGCTGAGTTCAGCGTACAGCGCAAAGGCCTCCTTGAAAGCACCATCCATCACGTCTTTCGGGAAGCGGAACAGTTTGGTACCGGCCCCGACCAACTGCTTGAGCGCAGCCGGGTTGCGGGCGTCATAGCGTGCCTGCATGTTCACGTGGGCGTGCGAAGCCGCAGATTCGATGATCGCCTTGTACTCAGGCGACAAGGCCTGGTAGGCCTTGGTGTTGATGTACAGCGAAAGCTGCGGGCCGCCCTCCCACCAGCCGGGGTAGTAATAGTTCGGGGCCACCTTGTTGAACCCAAGCTTCTGGTCGTCGTAGGGGCCGACCCATTCCGCCGCGTCGATCGTGCCTTTCTCAAGCGCCTGATAGATTTCGCCGCCCGGAATGTTCTGCGGCACGGCGCCGATGCGAGAGATCACCGCACCGCCGAAGCCGCCGATGCGAATCTTCAAGCCCTTGATGTCGGCCAGCGACTTGATTTCCTTGCGGTACCAGCCACCCATCTGCGCACCGGTGTTGCCCATCGGAAAGTTGACGATGTTGTAGGCGGCGTAGAACTCGCGCGTCAGCTTGAGGCCGTTGCCCTCGACCATCCAGGCCGACATCTGCCGGCTGTTCAGGCCAAAGGGAATGGCGCAGTCCAACGCAAAGGTCGGATCCTTGCCGAAGAAATAGTAAGGCGCGGTGTGGGCCATCTCGACCGTCCCGGCCTGCACGCCATCGACCACACCGAAAGGAGGCATCAGCTCGCCACCCGCATGGACGGAAATCTGGAACTTGCCACCAGACATGTCGCTCACGGCCTTGGAAAACACCTCTGCAGCACCGTAGATGGTGTCCAGTGACTTAGGGAAGCTGGAGGCAAGACGCCATCGAATCTGCTTCGCGTCACCGACCGCAGGTGCTGCGGCAGATGCCGCCGAGGCAGCAGGTGCCTCGTCTTTCTTGCCACAGGCAGCCAGCATGCCGGCACCGACCGCAGCCACGCCAACCAGTCCTGCCCCGCCAACGAACGAACGTCGCTCCATGTTTGGTATCTCCTCAATGATGCTTTTGGAAAAGAGCCTCGAAAAGGAATTCTAGGGACGGCCTCTGTGGCTTCCTCAGGGATTTACCCGCGGAGCCCGGCTCGGCTCAGGAGCCGGCGATTTTCATGCGTTCAACCAGCACCGAACCGATGGTCTTGGTGCCCATCGTGTAGGTGTCGGCGCCCACCGCAGAGATGCGCTTGAACATGTCACGCAGGTTGCCAGCGATGGTGATCTCGTGCACCGGGTAGGCAATGCGCCCTTTCTCAACCCAGAAGCCGGCCGCGCCGCGTGAGTAGTCGCCCGTCACGTAGTTGACACCCTGGCCCATCAGCTCGATGACAAAGAGGCCGCGGTCGAGCTTGCGCAGAATGGCATCAAGGTCGTCACCCGATTGCGTCAAGCGGCTGCTGAGGATGAGATTTTGCGAGCCACCCGCGTGGCCGGTGGTGCGCATGCCGAGCTTGCGGGCGGAGTAGCTGGAGAGAAAGTAGCCCTGCACTACACCGGCCTTGACCACGTCGCGCAGCTTGGTCACCACACCTTCGTCGTCAAATGGCGCGCTGCCTTTGGCGCCGCGCAGGTGCGGGTCTTCGTGGATATCGACATGCTCGGGCAACACCTGCTGGCCCAGGCAGTCGAGCAGGAACGAAGACTTGCGGTAGAGCGAGCCGCCGCTGGTGGCCTGCACATAAGCGCCCAGCAAGCCGGCCGCGACCGTGGACTCAAACAACACCGGCACTTCGCAGGTTTTGATCTTGCGCGAGTTGAGGCGCGACAAGGCCCGCTCGGCGGCATAACGGCCCACCGCTTCGGGCGCAGCGAGTTCGCCCGGTGCGCGCATCGAGCTGTACCAGGCGTCGCGCTGCATGTCGTCGCCGCCCTTGCCAGGCAGCGACGCGATCGGCGCGACCGACAGCGAATGGCGCGAGCTCGCATAACCCCCGCGAAAGCCGCGGCTGTTGCCGGCGAAGAAGTGCGACTGCTGCGCCGACACGCCCGCGCCTTCTGAATTGGTGATGCGTTTGTCGACCGTCAGCGCAGCTGCCTCGCAGCGGGTGGCGATCTCGGCGGCTTGCGCCGCGTTGATGTCCCAGGGGTGGAACAGATCGAGGTCGAGCGTTGCGGCCTGGCCCAGCGCGAGGTCGGCCTCGTCGGGCAGGCCAGCGGCCGGGTCTTCGGCGGTGAAGCGTGCGATGTCATAGGCTGCGCGCACGGTCTGCTCCAGCGCGACGCGCGAAAAATCGGAGGTGCTGGCATTGCCACGCCGCTGGCCAAGGTAGACCGTGACGCCCATGGACTTGTCGCGGTTGCGTTC
>JBBRFR010000334.1:0-4571 GCA_038241485.1 Burkholderiales bacterium | reverse complement strand
CGAAGTGTTGACCCCGCTGGCCGACAAGCTGGGTGCCGCACTCGGTGCCAGCCGCGCCGCCGTGGACGCGGGCTACGCACCGAACGACTGGCAAGTGGGCCAGACGGGCAAGATCGTCGCCCCGCAGCTGTACATCGCCGCTGGCATCTCAGGGGCCATTCAGCACCTGGCCGGCATGAAAGACAGCAAGGTCATCGTGGCCATCAACAAAGACCCCGAGGCACCGATCTTCAGCGTGGCTGACTACAGTCTCGAAGCGGATCTCTTCACCGCTGTACCAGAGCTGGTGAAGGCGCTGTAAGGCAATCCCGTTCGGGCTGAGCCTGTCGAAGCCAGCGTGCACCTTGGTGCAAGCCTTCGACCCAGCTCAGGGCGAACGGAGTAAAAAACCCACCCATCCACAGGAGACAAGCATGAATGCACCGCTCGAATTCGCATCGCTTCGCAACCAGGTCTCCGCGGAGGAGTGGCAGACCCGCGTCGACCTCGCGGCCGCTTACCGGCTCGTCGCGCTCTTCGGCTGGGACGACCTGGTCTTCACCCACATCTCGGCGCGTGTGCCGGGTGAAGATCACAGCTTCCTGATCAACCCCTACGGCCTCTTCTTCGAAGAGATCACCGCCTCCAGCCTGGTAAAGGTTGATCACCACGGCGCGAAGGTGATGCCGTCGAAGTACGACATCAACCCGGCAGGCTTCATGATTCACAGCGCCGTGCATGAAGCGCGGCCTGAAGTGGCTTGTG
This sequence comes from Burkholderiales bacterium, assembly GCA_038241485.1. Lineage (GTDB taxonomy): Bacteria > Pseudomonadota > Gammaproteobacteria > Burkholderiales > Burkholderiaceae_C > Rhizobacter. Next base: position 3,827 of record JBBRFR010000334.1, on the reverse strand, counting down.
TGCTGCACACCCACACCTTGCATGGCGTGGCGGTGTCGGCACAGAAGCGTGGCCTGCTGGCGCTGTCGCAACACTCCACCTTCCCGCTCAACTCCATTGCGTACCACGACTACGAAGGTGTGGCGCTGCGCGAAGACGAGAAGCCGCGCCTGGTCAATTCCCTCGGCAAGGCCAACAGCCTGATCTTGCGCAACCACGGCCTGTTGACCTGCGGCCGCACGGTCGCTGAAGCCTTTGGCGCCATGTACCAGCTCGAAACCTCGTGCCGCATGCAGATCCTGGCGCAGTCAGGTGGCGTCGAGCTGAACGAGTTGCCGCAGTCCATGGTCGACCTCAACCGCGAACAGTCGAAAGCCGCGACCAACGGCAAAGGTGCCAGCCTCGTCTGGCCGGGCCTCTTGCGCCGGCTTGATCGCCGCAACCCTGGGTACGACGCTTAAGAGAAGAGTCCATGGCCATTCTGGTGCTGTCGAACCCCTTACCGTCGGCACCATTTGCCGCAGCCCTGCGCCAAGCGGCCCAAGGCACCCCCGTCTGGACCGAGCAAGACAACCCACCGCCCGAAGCGGTGGAGGCCATCTTGGCCTGGCGCATGAAGCCCGGCATCTTGCCGCGCTACCCCAAGCTGCGGGTGTTGTGCTCCACCGGCGCCGGTGCCGACAAGCTGCTGGTCGACGACCTGCCTGAACACGTGCCGCTCACGCGCGTGGTCGACCCGATGCAGGGCATGGAGATCGCGCAGTACGTGGTCGCTAACACGCTGCGCTTCACGCGCGATCTTGCGCTTTACGCCGCACAACAAGCCAACGCCGAATGGACACGCCACCCGGTGCACACCGCGGTGCGGTGCCGTGTGGGCGTGATGGGCCTGGGCGCTGTGGGTCAGGCGATCGCACGCGCCTTCATGCCCCTGGGGTACCCGGTGGGCGGATGGAGCCGCACACCGCGCGAGGTGCCGGGCGTCGCCACCTTTGCGGGCAACGACGAACTGCCGCAGTTCCTGTCGCAAGCCGACATCCTGGTGTGCGCGCTGCCGCTCACCAAAGAGACCCGCGGCCTGCTCAACCACCACACCTTGGCGCAGTTGCCTCGTGGCGCCTTTGTCATCAACGTGGGCCGCGGCGAGCAGGTGGTCGAGCCCGACCTTCAAGCCCTGCTGGATGGCGGCTACCTCGCCGGTGCGGCGCTCGATGTGTTTGAGCGCGAACCGCCGCCGCCTGACAACTGGGTCTGGTCGCACCCCAAGGTGGTGGCCACACCGCACATCGCGGCCCAGGCGTCATTCGACACCGTGGCGCAGCAATGTGTGGACGCCCTGCGGCGCGCGCGTGAGGGCCTGCCCCAACCCATGGCGGTGGATCGAACCGCCGGCTACTGACCCCCGAACCCCACAACAACCACTGGAGACAAGACGATGACAAACCCCCTCTTCCTAGGTCGACGAACCCTGTTGGCGACGGCGCTGGTGGCAGCCCTGTCGCTGGGCGCGTGCGCCAGCACCGGCATCACGGGTGGCGGCCAAAGCGCCCCCACCCGCGGGCCGATCAACAGCGCGGCGCTGCAAAAGCTCGACGATCTCGTGGCCCGAGACACCGCCGCCGGCCGCCTGCCCGGTGCAGTGATGCTGCTGTGGCGCGATGGCCGCGTGGTGCACGACAAGGTGATCGGCCAGCGCGACCCACAAACCCAGGCGCCGATGGCGGCCGATTCCATCTTCCGCATCTATTCGATGACCAAGCCCATCGTCTCGGTCGGCTTGATGATGCTGGTCGAAGACGGCAAGGTGCAGTTGCGCGAGCCCGTCGCGCGCTACCTGCCCGAGTTCAAAGACGTGCAGCTCGCCGTCGAGAAAAAAGACGCGGCCGGCAACCCGGTGATCGAGCGTGTGCCTTCGCCGCGCGCGCCCACCGTGCAAGACCTGCTGCGCCACACCTCGGGCCTGACCTACGGCGTGTTCGGCAAGTCGCTGGTGAAGACCGAATACCTGAAAGCCGGTGTCGAAGGCAGCACGCACAGCAACACCGATTTCTCCAAGAAGATCGCCACCATGCCGTTGGCCTACGTGCCGGGCACGGTGTGGGAGTACAGCCGCTCAACCGATGTGCTGGGCGCCTTGATCGAGCGGGTGTCGGGCCAGACCCTGGGTGTTTATTTGCAGCAGCGCATCCTCGGGCCTCTGGGCATGAAAGACAGCGGCTTCTCGGTACCAGCCGACAAGCTCAACCGCCTGGCCGAGCCGTTCAAGCTCGACCCCGACACCAAACAAGCCGTCACGCTGCTCGACGCGACCAAGCCACCGGTCTACGAATCGGGTGGTGGCGGCATGGTCTCGACCGCACCCGACTACCTGCGCTTTTGCCGCATGGTGCTCAACGGGGGCGAGCTCGACGGAGTGCGCATCCTCTCGCCCAAGACCGTGGAGCTGATGGCGAGCGACCACCTCGGCGCCGACATGATCCGAGCCAGCCGCGCGCCCGGCGCCAGCACCGGCTATGGGCCAGGCCCGGGCGTCGGCTTCGGCCTTGGCTTTTCGGTGCGCATTGCCGCCGGTGAAGCGCTCACCCCCGGCAGCGTGGGCGAAATTGGCTGGGGTGGTCTGGGTGGCACCTACTTCTGGATCGACCCGCGCGAGAAGCTGATCGCCATCTGGATGATGCAGGCGCCCGGGCAGCGTGAGCACTACCGCGGCGTCTTCAAGAACATGGTGTACGGCGCGTTCTGACGGAACCCTCCAGCACAACAGCGAAGACTCCATGAAACTCAAGTAGGCACACACGCATGAGTTCATCCACCCGTTGGAAGCAACGCCCCGAAGGCTCGACCTGGGGCGACTTCGGGCCCGACGACCAGCTCGGCCGGCTCAACCTGCTCACGCCCGAGAAGGTCAAACAAGCTGTGGCCGAAGTGAAAGAGGGGCTGTCGTTCGGCTTGAGCCTGCCGCTCGACTACCCCGGTGGCGCCGTGCTCAACCCGCGCCGCAACCCACCACGCTTGAAGCCCACCGACCTGGACGGTGACCCGTTCATGAACATGCCGCTGCGCCGCTTCGACGCACGCTTCACCGACGTGGTGTGTGATGACCAGGTCAACATCACGCTGCAATACTCGACGCAGTGGGACACCTTCGCCCACGTCGGCTCGTGGTTCGATGCCGACGGCGACGGCGAGCCCGAGAAGGTCTACTACAACGGCTACCGCGCCCACGAAGACGTGCTCGGCCCGGGCGACCTGAAGCTGGCCTCGTGCCCCTGTGGCGCCGAGGGCGGCTCGTATGCCATGAAGCTCGGCGTCGAGACCTTCGCGGTGAAGGCGATCCAGGGCCGCGGTGTGCTGGTCAACCTGCACACCCACGTGGGCAACACCCGCGAGCGTGTGGGCTACGAGCGGCTGATGCAGATTCTTGACGTCGACCAGGTGCAGGTAGAAAAGGGCGACATGCTGCTCTTCTACACCGGCTTCGCCGACCTGATCCTCGGCATGGACCGCCAGCCCGACATGAAGGTGCTCAACAAAGCTTGCGCCGCACTCGACGGCCGCGACGAGCGCCTACTGCAATGGATTACCGACAGCGGTGTGGCCGCGCTGATCGCCGACAACTACGCCGTCGAGGCCTACCCGGCACGCCCGCCCGAAGGCGACGACCCGCGCGCCGCGCTGCCGCTGCATGAACACTGCCTGTTCAAGCTGGGTGTGCCACTGGGTGAGCTGTGGTACCTGACCGAACTCGCCGCCTGGCTGCGCGTCAACAAACGCTCGCGCTTTCTGCTGACCGCACCACCGCTGCGTCTGCCGGGCGCGGTGGGTTCACCCGTCACCGCCGTGGCCAC
>JBBRFR010000333.1:0-4603 GCA_038241485.1 Burkholderiales bacterium | reverse complement strand
GTGGGCACATCGGTGGCGCGCACCAGCACCACACGCACGTCGGGGCGTGTCGTCCCGATGATCAGCTTGCGGGATTTTTCAGGGTCTTCGAGCACCTCGATACCGGCAGCCTTCAGCAGCGGCAAGGTTTCTTCAAAGATGCGTCCCTTGGACAGCGCGAGCGTGATCACTGCGACTCCTGCCGAGCCGCCTCAAAGGAGGAGCGCGCCCCCTTGGGCGGCAACGAACGATAGTGAGTGTGGGGGTTCATTTGATTCTTTCAATGTCGGCGCCAATGCCACGAAGCTTGGTTTCCATCTGGTCGTAACCACGGTCCAGGTGGTAGATGCGCTCGACCACCGTCTCGCCATCGGCCACCAGGCCCGCGATGACCAGGCTGGCCGAGGCGCGCAGGTCGGTGGCCATCACGGTCGCGCCCGACAACTGCTCCACGCCATGCACCACGGCCGTGTGGCCATCGACCTCGATCTTCGCGCCCAGGCGCACCAACTCGTTCACGTGCATGAAGCGGTTTTCGAAGATGGTCTCTGTCACCTTGGCCGTGCCTTGTGCAATGCAATCGAGTGCCATGAACTGCGCCTGCATGTCGGTCGGGAAAGCCGGGTACTCGCTGGTGCGAAAGCCCACCGCCTTCAAGCGTTTGTCGCATCTGACGCGGATCCAATCGGCGCCCGACTCGATGCTGACGCCGGCATCACGCAGCTTGTCGATCACCGCGTCGAGGTGATCGGCACGCGCACGGCGCAGCACCACGTCGCCACCGGCGGCGGCCACGGCGCAGAGGAAGGTGCCCGCCTCGATGCGGTCGGGCACGATGCGGTGGGCGTTCTTTTCAGGCAGACCGTGCAAGCGCTCCACACCCTGGATGCGAATCTTGCTGGTGCCATGGCCTTCGATCATGGCGCCCATGCCGATGAGCATGTTGGCCAGGTCGGGAATCTCGGGCTCTTGCGCGGCGTTTTCCAGCACCGTCTCGCCCTCGGCGAGCGTGGCGGCCATCAGCAGGTTTTCGGTGCCGGTCACCGTGACCATGTCGGTGGTGATACGGGCGCCCTTCAGCCTCTTGGCACGCGCATGGATGTAGCCGTGTTGTACCGTGATCTCGGCGCCCATCGCCTGCAGGCCCTTGATGTGCTGGTCGACCGGGCGCGAGCCGATGGCGCAGCCACCGGGCAGCGACACCTTCGCATCGCCAAAGCGCGCCAGCAGCGGCCCGAGCACGAGGATGGAGGCCCGCATGGTCTTCACCAGGTCATAGGTCGCTTCGCGCGAGCTGACGTTGGCGGCGTTGATCGAGACGGTGTCGGGCTCGGCTTCGCTGCGCTCGGCCGCCACACCCAGCATGCGCAACAGCTTGAGCGTGGTGTTCACGTCTTGCAGGCGCGGCACGTTGGTGAGGGTGACCGGCTCGGCCGTCAACAAGGCAGCGCACAGCTCGGGCAGCGCGGCGTTTTTCGCACCGGAAATCGTGACTTCACCCAGAAGCCGTCGGCCACCGCGAATCAGAAGTTTGTCCATGAGCTAAGGCTTTCTTGGCTGCGCCATGACCACCCCGGCCAACCGAACCCGCGGGCGCAGGCTCGCCAGCCGCAGTGAACACTGCGGCGGGTTTCAGTGGTGGTGGGTGGAGGCCGGAGCGGGGCTTGCAGCCCACTCGGCTGGGGTCAGCGTCTTCATGGACAGGGCGTGAATTTGCTCGCGCATTCTATCGCCCAGCGCCCGGTAAACCTGCTGGTGGCGAGCCACGCGGCTCTTGCCGTCGAACTCGGCCGACACGATGGTCGCGAAAAAATGGCGGCCATCGCCCTCGACCTGCAGGTGGTCGCAGGCCAGGCCTTGCGCAATGTAGCGCTCGACTTCGGCGGGAGTAGGGTCGGCCATGGTGTCGCGGATTATCGCCTCAAGTCGCCCGCCGGGCCGCCCCAAGGACGACTTGCTCCCCTCGAGGGGCGGTCGTCGCTTGCGACGACTTTGGGCCTGACGTCCATCAGTGTCTGATCTTGTAGCCGATTCGAAGCAGGTTCAGGCACACGGCACACACCACCACGAGGCTCGACACCACCACACCCAGGCTGGCCCACGGCGACACATCGCTCACGCCGAAGAATCCATGGCGGAAACCATCGACCATGTAGAAAAACGGGTTCAGGTGGCTCACGGTCTGCCAGAACGGCGGCAGCGACTTGATCGAATAGAACACACCCGACAAAAACGTCATCGGCATGATGATGAAGTTCTGGAAGGCGGCGATCTGGTCGAACTTTTCGGCCCACAAGCCGGCGATCAGGCCCAGCGCGCCCATCATCGAGGCACCACATAACGTGAAGACGATGATCCACAGCGGGTTGGCAATTGGCGGCGGCGCGAACCAAACCGTCACCAGCAAGACGCCCAGCCCGACGACGATGCCGCGCACCACCGAAGCGCCCACATAGGCCACGAACCAGGCCCAGTGGCTGAGGGGAGTGACCAGCAAGAACACCAGATTGCCGGTGATCTTGCTCTGGATCAGCGAGGAGCTGCTGTTGGCAAACGCGTTTTGCAACACGCTCATCATCACCAGGCCGGGGATCAGGAAGCTGGTGTAGCCCACTTCGCCGAACACCTTCACCCGACCTTCGAGCACGTGGCCGAAGATCAGCAGGTACAGCACGGCGGTGAGCACCGGCGCGGCCACGGTCTGGAAGCTGACCTTCCAGAAGCGCAGCATTTCTTTGTACATGAGGGTGCGGGCCCCCGAAAGCGAAACCATCACGACGGCACCTTCATGATCTCGAGGAACACGTCTTCCAGGTCGGCACGGCCGATCTCCAGGTCTTCGGGCTGGCAGCCGGCGGCGCGCAAGGTGGCGAGCACCTGCTCGACCTCGGCGGCGTCATGCGCCGTCACCTGCACGATGCGGCCTGTCACCCGCGCCTGGGCCGCGAGCGAGGGCGGCAAAGGCGTGTCCATCTTGAAGCGCATCATCGTGCTCGCGGTGCCGGCCAGCAGCGCCGAAGTGCGGTCGAGCGCAACCACGCGCCCTTGCTTGAGCATCGCGATGCGGCCGCACAGCGCCTCGGCTTCTTCAAGGTAGTGCGTGGTCAAGAGCACGGTGTGGCCTTCCTTATTCAGGCGGGCGACAAACTGCCACAGCGTCTGGCGCAACTCCACGTCGACCCCCGCCGTTGGCTCGTCGAGCACGATCACCGGCGGGCGGTGCACCAGGGCCTGCGCCACCAGCACGCGCCGTTTCATGCCGCCCGACAGCTGTCGCATGTTGGCCCTCGCCTTGTCGGCCAGGCCCAGGCCGGCGAGCAGCTCGTCGATCCAGGCGCCGTTATGGCGCACACCGAAGTAGCCGCTTTGAATCACCAGCGACTCGCGCACGCTGAAAAACGGGTCGAACACCAGCTCCTGCGGCACGATGCCGAGCTGGCGGCGGGCGGCTGCGTAGTCGGTGACCACGTCGTGGCCGTGCACCAGCACCCGCCCACCCGTGGCGCGGGTCAACCCGGCCAACACGCTGATCAGCGTGGTCTTGCCAGCGCCCTTGGGCCCGAGCAGACCGAAAAATTCGCCGGGCTGGATGTCGAAGCTCACGCCGTCCAGAGCGCGCACCTCGCGGCCGGCGGATGAATAGGTTTTGCTGACGTTCTGGAACGAGATGGCTGGCATAAGGGGCGCGATTGTAGGCAGGCGGCTCTTTTCTCGCTGGCGGCAAAACGGGCGTCTGGTGCTAGATTCGCCGGCAGGCTGCCCACAAGAATCACGAGACAACAATGGCCCCTCCCCCCAAGAAGCCGCGCCGCACGGCCGAGCGCATTCTGGAAGTGACGCTGGAGCTGTTCAACCGCTTCGGCGAACCCAATGTCTCGACCACCCTGATCTCGGCCGAGCTCAGCATCAGCCCCGGCAACCTCTACTACCACTACCCGGCCAAAGACGAGCTGATCAACACGCTCTTTGGCCGCTACGAAGAAGCCCTCAACCAGCTGCTGCATGCCGCCGACGACGTGCGCAATGTCGAAGACGCCTGGTTGTTCTTCCACATGCTGTTCGAGCTGATCTGGCGCTACCGGTTTCTCTACCGCGACCTGAACGACCTGCTCAGCAAGAACCGCACGCTGGAGACGCACTTCCAGTCGGTGCTGATGAACAAGTCGCTGGCGGTGAAGGAGGTGCTCGACGGCCTGTCGCGTGGCAACGCGATACAGATCAACGCCCGCGAAGCCGAACCCACGGCCACCGCGATGGTGGTGGTGCTCACCTACTGGCTGAGCTTCGAATATGTGCGCGACCCGCGCAACGCGCTCGAGCCCGAAAGCGCTGGCGCTGCTTTGCTGCGGGGCGCCTTCCATGTGTTGAGCCTGTTGCTGCCTTACCTCGAACCCGGCCAGCGCGAGCACCTGCTCGGTTTGGTCGGCAACTACCAAAAAACCGACCCAAAGCCCTGACCCCCACCACCGGAGACACGACCATGGCCAAGTGGACCGCCTTTGCCTACGACGCTGCCGAGTACACCTATGACGCCGCGACGCTGAAGAAGAAATGGGCGCGGCTGCATGCCGGCGATGCCGAGCCTTTGCCCAAAGACGACAAGGTGTTGGCCGCCTGGGCGCTG
>JBBRFR010000332.1:0-4608 GCA_038241485.1 Burkholderiales bacterium | reverse complement strand
ATCCTCGAGACCTTCGACTGGACCGGCGGCTTCATCAAGAACAACGACAGCGCCGACGACGTGCGCGACATCGACCTCACGACGGTTCACTACCTGTCGGGCCCAGTGGGCGTGAAGGGCGCCGAACCCGGTGACTTGCTGGTCGTCGACCTGCTCGACATCGGCGCCAAAGATGACAGCCTGTGGGGCTTCAACGGCTTCTTCAGCAAGAAAAACGGCGGCGGCTTTCTCACCGAGCACTTCCCGCAGGCGCAGAAGTCGATCTGGGACTTTCATGGCCTGTACACCACGTCACGCCACATTCCGGGCGTCAAGTTCGCCGGCCTCATTCACCCCGGGCTGATCGGTTGCCTGCCCGACAAAAAGATGCTCGACCTGTGGAACGAGCGCGAACAGCAACTCATCGACACCAACCCGACCGCGGGCCTGGCCAACCCACCCTCGCCGGGCACCGCCCACATGGGCAAGATGACGGGCGAGGCGAAGGCGAAGGCAGCGGCCGAAGGCGCACGCACCGTGCCGCCGCGCGAGCACGGCGGCAACTGCGACATCAAGGATTTGTCGCGCGGCTCCAAGGTCTTCTTCCCGGTCTACGTCGACGGCGCCGGCCTGAGCGTGGGCGACCTGCACTTCAGCCAGGGTGATGGCGAGATCACCTTCTGCGGCGCGATCGAGATGGCCGGCTGGGTGCACATGAAGGTCACGCTGATCAAGGGCGGCATGGCCAAGTACGGCATCAAGAACCCGATCTTCAAACCCAGCCCGATCACGCCGCACTACAACGACTACATCATCTTCGAGGGCATCTCGGTCGACGAGAGCGGCAAGCAGTACTACCTCGACGTGAACGTGGCCTACCGCCAGGCTTGCCTGAACGCCATCGAGTACCTGAAGAAGTTCGGCTACTCGGGCGCACAGGCGTACTCGATTCTCGGCACGGCGCCGGTGCAGGGCCACATCAGCGGTGTGGTCGACGTGCCAAACGCCTGCGCCACGCTGTGGCTGCCGACGCAGATCTTCGACTTCGACATCAACCCGAATGCCAACGGGCCAACCAAGTTCCTCGACGGCTCGGTGAGCATGCCCTTGTCACCCGATCTCGTCTGAGGGAGCGCAGACCATGCCGACCTACGACTACGCCTGCCCCGACTGCGGCGGCTTCGATGCGTTTCGCACCCTGGCCGCACGCAACGAAGCCGCCAGTTGCCCCGATTGCGGCGTGGCCTCGCAGCGTGTGTTCGCCACCGCCCCAAGGCTCGCACTGATGGACGGCGGCACACGCCGCGCGATGGACGTCAACGAGCGCGCGCGGCACGAGCCCCGAAGCTCAAGAGACGGCTCGAGCGGCTACGCGCGGCTCAAGCACCCGTCGGGCTGCGGCTGTTGCGCAAGCTCCCAACGCGGCGCGACGGTCACGGCAGCCAACGGCAACAAGGCCTTCCCGAGCAAACGGCCGTGGATGATCAGTCACTGAGAGGTGTTCACCAGCCCGTAGTGAAACACCTTGGCGATGATCTGCCATCGCCCATCGAGCTTCACCAAGGTCAGCAGGTCGATGAAGCGCTTGGGCAGGATCGCGCACTCCACACGCGCCAAAGCCGTCACCGGCCCGGCGAACTCGATGGCAAGAATGCGGTCGCTGCGCGCGTCACCGCGGCTCGCGGGTGACGCGCGTTGGTCGACGATGGGGAAGTACTCGTCCATGCCCAGCGCGAGCAGCGTGCCGTCGGTGGCGCAGGCGTAGAGCGCGCGCGGGTGGAACACACGCCGCAGGCGCTGCGTGTCGCTGTGGTGCAGGCCGTCGAAGTAACCCTGCAGCACAGCGGCCACCGCTTCGAACTCGCTGCCCATCACGGCCCCCGCACTCACGACAGCAGGCCTTCGGCTTTCATGGCCTCGCGCACCGCTGGCCGCGCGGCCACACGCTTCAAGAAGGCATCGAGGTTGGGCAGTCCCGACAGATTCAGGTCGACAAACTTGGCCCAGCCGGTCACCACGAAAAGGTAGGCATCGGCGGCGGTGAAGGCCTCGCCGGTCAAGTGGTCGCGGCCCGTCAGTTGGTTGTCGACCCATTCGTATTTTTTGCGCAGCGCCCCATGCACCGTGGCCTTGGCTTTGGCATCGAACTCGCTGCTGAAGAGCGGCGAAAACGACTTGTGCAACTCCGAGGTGATGTAGTTCTGCCACTCCATCACACGGTAGCGCTCGATGCTGCCAGCCGCCGGCATCAACGAGGTGGCGCGGGCCTGGTCGGCGATGTACTGCACGATGACCGGGCCTTCGCCGAGCAGGCTGCCATCGTCGAGCTGCAGCAGCGGCACCTGCCCCTTGGGGTTGATGGCGTAGTAGTCGGTGCCAGCCTGCGTGAGGTGCTTGGCGGTGTCGACCTTCTCCAGCGTGAAGGGCGCGCCGATCTCGCGCAGCACGATGTGGGGGACCAGGGAGCAGGCGGCGGGGGCGTAGTAGAGCTTCATGGGGGTCTTGAGGGTGAGTTGATCGAGGCCCAAACCATATTGGCGATCTGAAGTTCGATAAAGGCGCCATGATTCATTTCACTGATTACATGGAGTGATTGAATGCCGCGTCAATTCAGCGGGCTCATGCTCGGCAGCGTGGAATTGTTTTGCCTCACGGCTGAGCTGCAGGGCTTCACCGCTGCGGCGGCTTCGGCCGGCCTCACCCCTGCCGCGGTAAGCCGCTCCATCGCGCGGCTGGAGGCGCGCCTGGGCGTGCAGCTCTTCGTGCGCACCACCCGCCAAGTGCGCCTGACCGACAGCGGGCGCAGCTACTACGCGCAGTGCCGCCAGGCGCTCGGCCAGCTGGTCGAGGCCGAGCGTGAGCTCACCGGCGAGCAGCGGGTGGCCACCGGCACGGTGCGCATCAGCCTGCCCACCTCTTACGGGCACTACCGCGTGCTGCCGCTGCTGCCGGCGTTTCGCCAGCGCTACCCCGGTGTCGAGCTCGAGGTGCAGCTGAGCAACCGCAACATCGACTTCGCCGCCGATGGTTTCGACCTCGCCGTGCGCGGGCGCACCCCACCCGACTCGGGCCTGGTGGCACGCCGACTCGAAGACACCGCGCTGGTGGTGGTGGCCACGCCGCAATACCTTCGGCGGCGTGGCACCCCGCGCACGCCCGAGGCCTTGATGCAGCACCACGAGTGCATCCAGTTCGTGCGTCCCAGCACCGGGTTACCGGTGCCCTGGTTGTTTCGCGACAAGAGCGGGCGCGAGTTCGAGGTCACACCCCCCGCGGTCGTGCGCTGCACCGACGACGTGCTGAGCCTGGCCACACTGGCCCGCCACGGCGGGGGGTTGACGCAGACCTTTGGCGCCGCAGTGCAAGACGACATCGCGCAAGGCCGGCTGAAAGAGGTGCTGAAGGAATACGCCGGCGCCACGATGCCGTTTTCACTGCTCTACCCGGCCAACCGCCACATGCCGCTGCGGGTGCGGGTGTTGATCGACTTCCTGGTGGCCAAGCTCGCGTCGCCCGCACCGCCCAGCAAGGGCGGCGGTGAGGTGCGACGCGACGGGGCGCCGACAATCAACCCACGATGACCAAGGCCCGCCAATCCCGCCCCCGTGGGCCACGTGATGCGCAAGGGTGGCCCGCAGATCTCGCCCACCATCGACCAGGAGGAGATGGCCTCGATGGTGCTGCTCCACGGCGTGACGGCGATCCCGGTGGTCGACGCACAAGGCCGGCTGATGGGCGTGGTGGGGCCCCAGGCGCTGATGGGCGTCTTGCGCAGCGAGCACGTCGAAGACCTGCACCGCCTGGCCGGCATCTCGAGCGAGACCGCGCACGCGCGCCAGGCATTCGAAGAGCCGCCGTTGCGCCGCGCGCGGCACCGTCTGCCGTGGTTGATAGTCGGGCTGGCCGGCAGCGCGCTGGCCACGCTGGTGGTCTCGCGGTTCGAGGCGGTGCTGGCGGCCAAACCGGTGCTGGCGTTTTCATCCCCGGCCTGGTTTACCTCGCCGATGCCATCGGCACGCAGAGCGAAGCCGTCACCGTGCGCGGCTTGTCGCTCAGCCGCGTGAGCCTCGGGCGCATGGCCGGCAGCGAGCTGCGCACTGGCATGCTCATCGGCCTGGTGTTGGCCGTGTTGGCCTTCCCGATGATCTGGGCGGTGTTCGGCGAGCTGCGCCTGGCGCTGGCGGTGTCGGCAGCGCTGGCCTCGGCCAGCACCGTGGCGGCGGTGCTCGGCCTGATCCTGCCCTGGCTGCTGAACCGCATGGGCCTGGACCCGGCCTACGGCAGCGGCCCGCTCGCCACCATCGTGCAAGACGTGCTCAGCCTGCTGATCTACTTTGCGTTTATCTCGGTCATCGTCTTTCCTGATTAGCGACGTGCCTCAGAAGGGTCGGCCCGAACGGTGGGTGGGGCAGGGCAGCTGAGCTTGGTGACCAATCAGGTCGTCTTTTGAGCCTCTGTTGAATTTCGAGTGGGCAAATATCCCCGACTCCCCGTTCGGGCTGAGCCTGTCGAAGCCCTGCTCGCAAGGTGGCTTCGCTCACCAGCCCTTCGACGCACGGGCCTTCGACAAGCTCAGTCCCTGCTCAGGGCGAACGGGTCGAGGCGGCGCTGTACCCACTCGAAATTCAA
>JBBRFR010000331.1:0-4625 GCA_038241485.1 Burkholderiales bacterium | reverse complement strand
GGGTGAAGGCTGCGCCCAGGTGCTGTTCTTCGAGAGCGACGAGGTCTGCGAGACGAGCTACAAAGACCGTGGCGGCAAGTACCAAGGCCAACGCGGCGTGACCCTGCCGAAAACGTAGCCGCTGGCGCAGCGTGCATTTGTGCGCAACTGGTGGCGTGCGGCGCTTAACTGGCCGCCTCAATCCGTTCATATCTGACGAACGCGATTTCATGGCATGGCTATCGTGCGGGTACACGCTTCAGATGGAGCCACCCCATGAACGCCTTGTCCCAAGCTTTCGATCTGTCGTCTGCCCACACACACGTTGCGGGCCGGCCCGTGCCGCTGATTGACGATCTCAAAACGCTGGGGCGCTTTCGCAGCAAGATGGCCGAGCAGGACTTGCCGGTGAATGTGGCGCGCATGATGTTTGATCGGCCGTATGCGTTTGACCGCATCGCCTTGGGCCACAGCAGCGCTGATGAAGGCTTGCAACGCCTGGCCCTGCAGCTCTTTGCGCAATACGCCAAGAGCGAAGACACCGCGCACTGAGCCAGCTTCCTGATTGACCCCGCGAAGGGCTGCCACGGGCAGCCTTCTCGGTTTTCGCCTTCGCTACCATCCCCCATCGGCGAACACCGGGAGCGCAGCATGAAGTGGGAAGGCAATCGCGAAAGCGATAACGTGGAAGACGCGCGCAGTGGCGGCGGCGGCGGTGGTTTCCGCCTCGGGGGTGGGCGCAGCATCGGCCTGGGCACGGTGGCCGTGGCCTTGGTGGCGGGCTGGGCCTTCGGCATCAACCCGCTCACCTTGCTGGGCTTGCTGAGTGGCGACGGAGGCACGGCACCACAGTCGCAGCAAGCGCCCGCCCAGCGCCCGCCGGCCGACGACAAGCTGGCCCAATTCGTCTCGGTGGTGCTGGCCGACACCGAAGACGTGTGGCGCGAACAGTTCAAACAAATGGGCAGCACCTACCGTGAGCCCAAGCTGCGCCTCTTTCGTGGCAGCGAGCCCACCGCCTGCGGGCGCGGCGAAGCGGCGATGGGCCCGTTTTATTGCCCCGGCGACCAGAAGGTCTACATCGACCTGACGTTTTACGAAACCATGCGCACCCGCATGGGCGCGCCAGGCGACTTTGCCCAGGCCTACGTGATCGCCCACGAGGTGGGCCACCATGTGCAAAACCTGCTGGGCATCAGCGGCAAGCTCGACAGCATGCGTGGCAAGGTCAGCGAAGCGCAGCAAAACGCGCTCAGCGTGCGCCTGGAGCTGCAGGCCGATTGTTTCGCCGGCGTGTGGGCCCACCACGCACAGAACGCGCGCCAAATTCTGGAGCAAGGCGACCTGGAAGAAGCCCTCAACGCGGCTTCGCAAATTGGCGACGACACGCTGCAGCGCAAGTCACGCGGCACGGTGCAGCCCGAGACCTTCACCCACGGCAGCAGCGCGCAGCGCGTGGCCTGGTTCAAGAAGGGCGTTCAGACCGGCAGCGTGGCGCAGTGCAACACCTTCGAGGCGCGCTCGCTCTGAGTGCCGGCCTTCAGCGGGCCAGGTAGCCCCCGTCGACCGCGTAGTAGGCGCCAGTCACGAACGAGGCGCTGCCCGAGCTGAGCCACAGCACCAGCTCGGCCACCTCTTCCGGGCGGCCCAGGCGGCCGATCGGGTGTTGCGCCACCAGCGCCTCGCCGGTGGCGGCGTCGCTCTCCAGCGCCGCGATCATCGGCGTGTGGATGAAGGCCGGCCCGACCACGTTGACACGCACGCCCTGGGCGCTGTATTCAAGCGCGGCCGCCTTGGTGAGCCCGACCACACCGTGTTTGGCGGCGGTGTAGGCGGGGGCATTGGCAAACGCCACCTGGCCAAGGATGGAGGCGACGTTGACGATGGCGCCGCCGCCGTCTTTGAGCATCTGCGTGATCTGGTGCTTCATGCCGTAGAACACGCCGGAGAGGTTGACGTCGATCACCCGCTGCCAGCCTTCAATGGAGTAATCGGCCGTGGGGCCCATGTCGCCGCCGATGCCGGCGTTGTTGCAGGCGATGTCGAGCCGGCCGAAGGCCTGCACGGCACGCTCGACCAGCGCACGGGCGTCGTCGGGCTTGGCGACGTCGGCGCGGGCGAACGCTGCCTGGCCGCCGGCCTCGCGCACCAGGCGCACGGTTTCTTCGCCGCCGGCGCTGTCAAGGTCAGACACCAGCACTCGGGCGCCTTCCTGTGCATAGAGCAGGGCGATGGCGCGCCCGATGCCCGAGCCGGCGCCGGTGACCAGGGCCACTTTTCCTTGCAGCATGTTGTCTCGCGACATGGTGAGCTCCAATCGTGAAAATTGAATCAGAGCACCGCGAGCCTCACAGGGTTTTGTCTTGCATCAAGTGCATGGCCTGGTGGCGTCCCAACGGCGCGCACCCAGTCGGCTGAAAACCCCAGATTGCATCAGCCGAGCGTTGCCAACTGGCGGGCCAGTGATTTGTCGTTGAAGAGCCACTGCCCCGGCAGCAGCCGCAGGCCCTTGTCGCTGGGCCACACCAACGTCGGCACGCCTTGCACGCCGATCGATCGCATGACGCGCTTGGCCCGCTCCATGCGCTTGTCGGTGGCGCGCGCGAGCTTGACGTCGTCCAGGCGGGCGGCCCAGGCTTCGGGTGTTTCGCCGAGCGAGGCGGCCAGCGCTTGGGTGATCACCTCGCGGCTGCTGATGTCGCGCCCGGCGACAAAACGCTCGCGCTGCAAGGCGTGCAGGGCATCAAGCTCGCGCAGCACGTTCCATTGCGAGACCGCCGTGAGCGCTTCGGTGGCCGGGCGGCTGTCGAACGGCATCTCGGGGTTGCCGAGCACCTTGCGGCGGTACACGTCGCTGAAGCGCTGCCCGCTCATGGCGGCGATGCGGGTGTCGGTTTCTTCGATGTGGCGCGCCATCGCGGTGTCGATGCGCCGCTTGGGGTCGCCACCGAACAGGCCGCTGGGCACCGGCTCGACGATGCAGCCGCCCAGGTCGGCCAGCCCGTGGATGGCGGGCATGGCGCCGTAACACCAGCCGCACAGGGGGTCGTAGAGGTAGATGAGGTGGTCTATCGGCATCCGGTCAGTATGCGACAGGCAAACGCTTCTTCAAGTGTCGGAGCGTTTTGATCCCCGTGTCGGCGATTCTGGGCCCCTCAAGCCGGCGCAAAAAGCTCAGAAGGCCCAGCGCACGCCGGCCGTGAAGCCACTGCCGTGGTTGTTGACCGAGCGCCAGCCGGGCGCATATTCCCGGTCTGCTTCACCGGTCAGCTCCACCTCGGCCAGCACCGAGAGCGCGCGGTTGAAGTGGTAGGCGTAAGCGACGCTGGCAGTCACCCGGCGATAGGCGGGGGAACCTGCCCCAAACTCGCTGCGCTGCCAGGTGAGCCCCGGCATGAGGCTCATGTTGGGCGTGATCTTCCACACCGCCTCACTGGTGATGGAGAGCGACCGGTAGTCATCGGCGCCGCGCATCAGGTTGAACGACATAACGCCCAGCCAAGAGCTGTTGACGCGGTATTGAGGCTGCACGCCCAGCGAGTACGTCGTGTCGCCCCCTTCCGGGTGGTAGCCCCACAGGGAGGTGACCAGGCCAAAGCCCTCGCTGGTGGGCGAGCCGACCGGGCGCAAAGACAGCCCGATGCCGGCGTAATTGTTCGCGTCTGACGTGGTCGAGCTGTACCCCGACGGAGTGCTGGTGAACTTGCTCTTGTAGAGAGATCGCCCGAGCGCCAGGTCCAGGCTCACTCGCTCGTGCAAGGCCAGGCTGCCTTGGAGTGTGGTGCTGCGGTAGGTGCTGCGCGCGCTGCCGAACTTCTCGCCGGTCGAGTATTCGTAGTCGTTTCGATCAACGCTTGCCGTACCAAGCAGCAGGACCGTACTGCGGCCGGAGGGGCCGGGGACATCGAGATCGGCGTTGTCGGCGCGGGCCGTGGTGGTCGACAAACCCAGCAACAAGGCCAGGAGCGGAAGAGGTCGGAGCAAGGGGTAGGTTTTCATGGAGCCGGATTGTGACCGACTCCCCGTGGTCAGCTCGTTAGCAAGATGCGCCGGTCGACGTTGCGGATGTCGGTGTGCCCGCAAAAAGCCATCGTCACATCGAGCTCCTTGGCGATGATCTCCAGGCACTGCGTGACACCGGCTTCACCCATCGCACCCAGGCCATAGAGAAACGCGCGGCCGATCATCGTGCCCTTGGCACCCAGGGCTACGGCCTTGAGCACGTCTTGGCCCGAGCGGATGCCGCCGTCCATCCAGACCTCGATGCGTGAGCCCACTTCTTGCGCGATGTGGGGCAGCGCCGCAATCGACGAGGGCGCGCCGTCGAGCTGGCGCCCGCCGTGGTTGGAGACGATCAACGCGTCGGCGCCGCTGTCGGCGGCGAGGCGGGCGTCTTCCAAGTCCATGACGCCTTTGAGGATCAGCGTGCCGCCCCAGCGCTGCTTGATCCAGGCCACGTCGTTCCAGTTGAGTTGCGGATCGAACTGCTCGCGTGTCCAGGCGCCGAGCGAGCTCATGTCGCTCACGCCCTTGGCGTGGCCGATCAGGTTGCCAAAACCGTGGCGCTGTGTGCCGGCCATGCCCAGGCACCAGCGCGGCTTCGTCATCAGGTTGAGGATGTTCGCCAGCGTCGGCTTGGGCGGCGC
>JBBRFR010000330.1:0-4633 GCA_038241485.1 Burkholderiales bacterium | reverse complement strand
CCTCGACCAGGGTCTGTTGAATGTGCGGGTTCATGTTGAATTCCTTCAGTCGATTTTGAGGGTGATGGGCACCACCAGCCAGCGCATCACCGCGGCGACACGCCGATCAACCAGAGGTGCGCCTGCCACACAAAGAGGCCGTACAAGGCCAGGCCCACGACCACGGCGATGACGTCGTTCATCGCCGAAGGTGGCGCCCCCGGCACCGGCCGTGGCACACGGCGCTTGAGGGAGATGCGATCGGCCACGGCCCAGGTGAGAAAACCGCCGAACAAGAGCACATCGGCGAGCGTGCCATTGACCAGCAAGTGCGACAGCGCCCACAGCTTGGTGGCCAGCAGCATCGGGTGTTTGGTGAGGGTTTTGATGCGCCCCGGCAGGTAGGCCGCCAGCAACAAGGGAAACACCGGCAGCATCAACAGCATCACCAGGTGGCGCATGCCGGCGGGCGGCGTGTACAGCACCAGCGGCGACTGCCGCGCAAGGCCGTAGCCGTACACCAGCAGCACAAAGCCGACCAGTGACACCAGTGCAAAGACACCCTTCCAGGCCTTCTCGTTGCGCGCGGCCTGCGCGTCGCGCCAGGCCGGTGCCACGATGGACACCGAGTGAATGCCGAGGAACAGCACAAGGCCTAGAACAAGCAGGGTCATGGGGGGCTCCAGCAGTGGCGGTGAAGGGGCGCAGTCTACTGGTTGCGGGTCTGCGGCTGGCCCACTCCCGACCCCAGTGCCAAGGCCGGCGGCCTGAAGAGGCCTACTTTTCAATCAGCCACTGAATGATGAACTTGGCCGCAAAGCCGACCATGCCCAACCCGAGCCCGAGAAACAGCACGAAGGTGCCGAACTTGCCGGCCTTCGACTCCCAGGCCAGCTGCCCGATGATGAACAGCATGTAGAGCATGAAGGCGCCCAGCCCGAAGGTGAGGCCAAAGCCCGAGATCTGCGCTTCGGTGAAGCCAAACATCAGTGGCTCACTTCGGGGCCCAGGCTCGACCACTGGCTGTCGCGCGGCGGCAGGCTGACCGGGTCGACCAGGTCGCGGTAGGCGTGCCAGCTCGCGTGGCCCAACACGGGCATCACCACGACCAGGCCGATGAACAGCGACGCCAGGCCGAGCATCGTGAAACCTGCAATCAGCGCCGCCCACAGCCCCATGGCCAGTGGGTTGGCCAGCACCGTGCGCCAACTGGTGAGCACGGCTTGCAGCAGGCTGATTCGCCGGTCCAGCAACAAGGGCATCGACACCACGCTCGACGCAAAGATGGGCGCGGCCAGCACCCCGCCCAGCGCCAGCCACCACTCGAACAACCAGCCTTCCTTGGCCAGCACCACGTGCTGCACAAAGTCCATCGGGGTGTGGATGGGCACCGGCGCCAGCAGCGTGATGAGCGCCGCCGAGGTCAGCACCCAGCCGGTGCCGGCCAGCGCCAGCAGCGCGCCAAACTGCACCATGCACCAGTAGTCGTTGCCCCATTTGTTGATGTGGCTGTGCTGCCAATTGAGCCAGGTCTTAGCGACCACGGCGAGGCCGGGCTGTTCACGCCGCTCGATCGCGCGGCTCAGCGCGTAGAGGCTGGTCGCCAGCACCGGCGCCACCACCAGAAAGCCCGACAAAGCCCCCGCCAAAAGCCAGAAGCGGTTGTGCGCCACCGCCACGATGGCCGCGCCCACCAGGGCCAGCACCAGGCCGTGGGCGACGCTGACCCAGCCGGCACGCGCCATGTCACGCCAGCCGAGCGCGAGCCAGGCCAGCGGGCGGCCAAGGGCAATGCTGCGCACGGCCGGCAGCGAGTGGGAGGGTGGTGGCATGGTTGAGGGGCAGAGAGGGGGCCGAGTGGGTGCCGAAAGTGTAGGCACCCCCGCTCGCTCAGACGCGAGCTGGATCAAGTTTTGGCGCTCAGCGCGCCGCGGGCAAGTCGCCGAGCCGCGCCGTCCAACCGACGATGCCGCCCTGGGCGCGGATCATCGCCAGCGCCGAGGCCTTGAACTCGGGGAAGTAGGAGCCGGTGGCCTCTTCGATGATCAGGCACTCGTAGCCGCGGTCGTTCGCCTCGCGCATGGTGGTCTGCACACAGACCTCGGTGGTCACGCCGCCGAAGAGCAGGTGGCTGACGCCGCGCGATTGCAGTTCTTCGGTGAGTGGGGTGCCGTAGAAGGCGCCCTTGCCCGGTTTGGCGATCACCACGTCGCCCTCTTGCGGCAGCAACTCGGGCACGAAGCCGGCACCCGGCTCGCCCTTGATCAGGATGCGGCCCATGCTGCCGGGGTCGCCAATGCGCAGGCTCGGCTTGCCACGCAGGCGCTTGGCAGGCGGGCAATCGCTCAGGTCGGGCTCGTGGCACTCCTGGGTGTGGATCACGAGCACGCCGTGTTCGCGGCACCAGGCGATCAACGCAACGGCGGCGGGCACCACAGGTTCGAGCAGCGACACGTTGTTGCCCAAGGTCGCACCAAAGCCGCCGGGCTCGATGAAGTCGCGCTGCATGTCGATCATCACCAGCGCGGTGTGGGCCGGGTCGAAGCTGAACGGGGTGGGCTGAGCGCCAATCGTGATCATGGTGTGTGTTTCAGGCCCTGTTCAATGGGCGCTGCCCCCCATGAACGCGCCCAGGCGGTTGCGGTCGGCCTGGCGCGCATCGGTCTCGTGCACCACCTTGCCTTCGCTCATCACCGCGATGCGGTCTGACAGGGCCAGCAGCTCGTCCAAGTCTTCGCTGATCAGCAGCACCGCGCCACCTCGGTTGCGCACGTCCATCAAGCGCTGGTGGATCTCGGCCACGGCGGCGAAGTCGAGCCCGAAGACAGGGTTGGAGACGATCAGCACATCAGCGTCATCACTCAGCTCACGCGCCAGCACCGCGCGCTGCACGTTGCCGCCGCTCAAGCTGCGGATCTGCGCCAGCTCGCCGCGTGTCTTGACGCCAAACTCGGTGATCAGCTTGCGTGCCCGCTCGCGCAGCGTGCCGCCACGCAGCCAGCCCATGCGGGCGGCGGGGGCGATGTCGAAGGTGCGCAGGCCGATGTTGTCGGACACGCTCAGGTCGCCCACGCAGGCATTGCGCAGCGGCTCTTCGGGCAGGCTGCGCACCTTGAGGCGGCGGTTCTGCGAGCGGGTGCCGGTGAACTTTTCCTGCTTGTCGCCATACCCCACCCAGACCTCGCCCGACACCCTGCGGCGCTGGCCCACCAAAGCTTCGGCCAACTCACGCTGGCCGTTGCCCGAGACACCCGCCACGCCGACGATCTCGCCGGCATGCACGTTGATGCTCAGGCCGTCGACGGCAATCTGCCCGCGGTCGCCGTCCACCGTGAGCCGCTTCACCTGCAAGCGCGGCTCACCCCGCTCGCGCTCGGCGCGCTGCGGCGCGGCGAACTCGCGTTTCGCATCGCGCTTGTCTTCACCCTGGCCCCCCACCATGTCCACAGCCAGCTGCTGCGGCGTGGTCTCGGTGACACGGTGCGCTGCGACCAGCTTGCCCTTGCGCAGCACGCTCACGTCGTCGGCATAGGCCGTGACCTCGCGGAACTTGTGGGTGATGAGAACGATGCTGCACTCGCCCGCATGGGCCCGGTCGCGCAAGAGGCCCAGCACCTCGTCGGCCTCTTGTGGCGTGAGCACCGAAGTGGGCTCGTCAAGGATCAAGAGGCGTGGCTTGAGCAGCAGCTGCTTCAAGATTTCGAGCTTCTGCTTTTGCCCGGCCGACAGTTCTTGCGGCGTGGCGTCAAGGTCAAGCTTGAAGGGCGTGGTCTCCAGGAAGGTGGCCAGTGCGGCGCGCTCTTTTTTCCAGTCGATCACCGCCGGCAGGTGGCCGCGTGCGAGCAGCAGGTTTTCGGCCACCGTCATGCCGGGCACCACGGTGAAGTGCTGGTAGACCATGCCGATGCCCAGGTCGCGTGCGATCACCGGCGAGCTGATGTCGTGCTCGCGGCCGTCGAGCAGCACGCTGCCCTCTTCGGCCTTCTGGTAGCCGACCACACACTTGACCAGCGTGCTCTTGCCCGCGCCGTTTTCGCCCAGCAGCGCGTGCACCGTGCCTGGCCTCACCTTGAGCGAGACCTTGTCCATCGCCGTGAAAACGCCGAAGCGCTTGGTCAGCTCGAAGGTGTCAAGCGCCAACGCGCCCGTGTGGCGCGGCACGGGGTCGAGCGGTGCGGTCATGAGCTGATCACCTCGATCACTGATTTGGAATCAGACACGGCCCCGAACACCCCGCCCTGCATGGTCACCATCTTCAAGGCTGCGTGGTGGTTGCCGAGGTCGGTGGCGGCGGTGCAGTCGGACAAGATCAAGCACTCGTAGCCGCGGTCGTTGGCGTCACGCATGGTGGTGTGCACACACACGTCGGTGGTGATGCCGGCCAAGATCAGGTTGCGGATGCCACGCGTGTGCAGGGTCAGCTCGAAGTTGGTCGCGTAGAACGAGCCCTTGCCCGGTTTGTCGATCACCGGCTCACCGGGCAGCGGCGCCAGCTCGGGGATGATTTCCCAGCCTGGCTCGCCAATGGTCAGGATGCGCCCGCACGGCCCCATGTCGCCGATGCCCACGCCGTTGTTGCCGATCTGGCGCGAGCGCCAGCGTTTGTTGGCCGGCAGGTCACTCATGTCGGGCTTGTGGCCTTCGCGCGTGTGGA
>JBBRFR010000329.1:0-4642 GCA_038241485.1 Burkholderiales bacterium | reverse complement strand
CGCGCGCCGGCATAGCTGTCTTCTTGGCGCAGCAAGGTGGCCGCACCCGACGGGGCAGTCTCGAAATACAGCGCCAGGGCTTGGATGGAAAGGGCGGCGCCCTTGGCGGCCCCGATGATGTGTTTGCTGAGCTCTTGCGCGGCAACGGCCTCGTCGTAGACAGGCGCTTCACCTGGTGTCTCAGAGACGCCATAGCCGTTCTGCGTGCCAGGGAGATGTTCGCGGAAATAACTCATCGTCGTGCCGTAAGTTCGCTCGGTCTCGTATGCCTGAAAGCCATGTTCAACCAGGGTTGTCGACTGCGCCAAGGCCTTAGGCATTAACGCCACGGTTCAGCCACCAGCGCACGGTGTGCCGCTGCAGCTGGCTTTGTGAGCCAAGGCAAGGGGCTTAAGAGGTTAGCGCGTAAGAGCGGGTCCGAGAGGGCGCAGTGTAGGCGGACACGCCAGCGGTGAAAACTGAATCTGAAAAAACTTGCACAGACCTTACAGCCATTGTGGGGCCGGGTGGGTTTTCGGCCTCGCGGTGCCGGCTCAGGCCGGTACAAACGCACGGCCTCAGACCTGGCGCCTTGGCGCCCGTGGAAGCGTGGGCTCCACGCCCCACCAAAAGAATGTATGCGCCGCATGCATTACCCGGCAGACAAACAGCATTGGCGCTGCGCGCGAGCCATCCCTACAGTCCGCCCTCAACAGCAAACTCGTCGAGGCGCACATGAACTTGGTTACCCATGATTGTCTGCAAGCAACCCTGGTCAGCGAGCCAGTTGGCGCGGGCTGTGCGCCTGCTGCCGCAGCCTCACGGCGGGTGCGTTAATGCGCGAGGCACACGCTTTCAGCACCACGCACCGACCTGCAGCGATTGGAGCAGTCGTCTTGCCCAAGAGTCGCCCTCGCCCTCGCCCGCTTGACAACGAAAGTTCGGGGCATAGAGAGCAGTGGACCGCGCTGGCGCCTTTCTTTGTGGCGTGCTGGAAGGCCTCGTTCCGAGCCCTCACTCATAAGACACAGGAGCCCAAGGATTCATTGCACTTTCCCGACTCCTTGCTTGACCCCGAAGTCGCCCACCGCGCGCGCACGGTGGGCGAGCTGCGTGAACTCTTGCTTAAGCTGCAACGCCGGCAAGCGCAAGTGGCCACGCAGGCCGCGCATGAGTTGATGACGCCGCTCACCGCACAACGCTGCGTGGCCGAGACGGTGTTGCGTGGCGGCGCCACGGCCGAGCAGCTCGAAGGCGCGGTGGTGGCCATGCTCGAAGAGAGCCGCCACATGCAGCAGCTGATTCAGAGCTTGCTGCTGGTAGCGCAGGCCGACGGCGGCATGCTGGGCACTCCCCACACCACAATCGATGCCTCGCGCGTGGCAGCCGACGCCGTGCAATGCATTGAGCCGCTGGCCGAGATGCGGGGCCACCAACTTTCGCTGCGCTTGCACGGGGCGCAATACATCGTGGCTGAGTCTGCCTTGTTGCGCCAAGTGCTGCTCAATCTGATTCACAACACCATTGTTCACACGCCGCGCGGCACGCACATTGAAGTGTCGGTGCGCAGCCGCTCCAATGGCGATGTGTTGATCTCGGTGGTTGACGACGGCCCCGGCATGCCCGCCCACGAACCGGCGCCACAGACGCGGCGCTTTGCCCGCCGCAGCGAAGACCGCGGCGAACGCATCTCGCTGGGCCTGGGCCTGACGATTGCTAAATCACTGGTGCGCTCGCAAGGCGGCAAGACCGCCATCAAGAGTGCGCCAGGCGAGGGCACGGTGGTTCGGATTAGTTTTCGCGCGTGCCCAGGGCCGGCCGCGATTGACGAGCCCTGCAAACTCATGCGGCGCAGGGGTGATCGCTGGGGGTGACCCCGAGGTTTCGACACTCAGTCCACGGTGCTGGAGCAGGCGAGCCGATCGGCGTCTACGACCCGGCTGCACCGCCGAAGAAACTGCGCGCCCAGACGGGCGGCCTTCGCGCGACCAAGGTGGAGTTGCGCGCGACCTTCTGCTTCAGCAGGCGGCTGAGGCCGAAATTTCGACGCGCACGCTCGAGAAACTGCTCAACGCCTATGTTGGCCACCTGAAAACACAGGGTCGGCGCAGCCATGTCGATGCAGATCAGATCTTCAGGTTGCACGCGGAACAAGAAATGGCCAACCCGGCAAGATTGCCTTGGCTGGCCATTCGCCCCACTGGACGCTTGCGCTCAGTTCAGCTTAGAGCGCGGCGTCCTTCAGCTTCTTCAGGGCACGCGTCTTGATCTTGACGGTAGCTGGCTTGGCCGCAAACACGCGCTCAACCTTGGTGAACGGATCGATACCGGTGCGCTTCTTCTTCGCCGGCACATTTATCACATTGACTTTAAGGAGACCAGGCAGCGTGAATGATCCCAGGCCCTTCTTGTGAACAGATGCCAGCATCGCGGTCTCCAGGGCGGCAATGACGGCCTTCACAGACTTGGCGTCAACGCCGGAGGTTTCGGCCAGGTGCGCCACGAGGCTGGACTTGTTGAAGGCAGTCTTGATGGGCTTCTGTGCAGTCAGAGGCTTCGGCGCGGCGACCTGTTTCGCAGCCTTCTTGGCAGGAGTCGCCTTCGTGGCCTTCTTGACGTTCGGGGCGCTCTTGGTGGGCGCCTTCATCGGTTTCTTGGTAGCAGTTGCCATGTGTGGATCAGTCCTCAGTTGAAATGAAGCCCCAAACGCGAGGCCGGGCCATTTTAGGTTGCTCGCAAGTCGAAGTCGCTCGCAGCGGAAGTCGACCAAGCCTGATTGCGTCAGTGAAAGGCCCAGGGCGTTTGCCGTAACCCTGGCTGCTGCTCCCATGTGAAACAGCGAGCGGCATCGACGCCGCATCGCGATGCCCTGTCACAGCGTGCGCCGTACCAGCATGCCGCGAATCTGGCTGATTGCCAGCGCCGGGTTCAATCCCTTCGGGCACACGTCCACGCAATTCAGAATGGAACGGCATCGGAACAGGCGGTAGGGGTCCTCGAGGTCATCGAGCCGCGCGCCTGCGGCTTGGTCTCGGCTGTCTACGAGGAAGCGATAGGCCTGCAACAGCCCTGCAGGTCCCACGTACTTGTCGGGGTTCCACCAGAAGCTCGGACAGGCGGCCGAGCAGCAGGCGCACAGAATGCACTCGTACAGACCGTTGAGCTCGTCGCGCTCGACGGGTGACTGCAGCCGTTCCCGCTCCGGCGGCGGCTCGTCATTGACGAGCCAAGGCTTGATGGAGTGGTACTGCTTGAAGAAGCCGGTCATGTCGACAATGAGGTCGCGGATCACGGGCAAACCGGGCAGCGGTTTGAGCACCACAGTGTTTGGAAGGCTGCGCATGTTGGTCACGCATGCCAGGCCGTTCTTGCCGTTGATGTTCATTGCATCCGAGCCGCAAACGCCTTCGCGGCAAGACCTGCGGAAACTCAGGCTGGGGTCGAGCGCCTTGAGCTTCATCAACACGTCGAGGAGCATGCGGTCGCCAGCGTCGACGTCGAGTTGCAGTGTCTGCATCCGCGGTTTCGCGTCGACGTCCGGGTCGTAGCGGTAGATCCGAAAGTGGTGCAAGAGGGGCCCTTTCAAGAGGATCGATCGACGACTCCGTTGCCGTGCGGCGAACGCTTGGAGCATGCGCTTTGGATTGGCTGCAGTCGAGCGACGCACCGAGAAAGATTGGGCACCGCTGTCGCATGCCAATGTGCGACAGCGCACAGACTGGCGACGCGATAGAGCTTCAGATTGCGACTTTCCCAAGCCTGCGAGAACCCCCATGCAAACCTCCACGGCGGTACTCGCGCTCACCTGGGCCAGCCGGGCGGTCATCGGCCTGATGCTGCTGGCAGTCTGCTGGGCCGCCTGGATCTCCGTGCATTACTGGAGCGGGATCGGCGTATGAACAAGCGCCAGACGCGCCTTTTCGCCATCTGCAGCACGGCGGTGGCTGCCGTCGTCTTCATCGGGCTGACCATCGACAGCCACCGGCAGTTCCCGAAGCTGACCCAGTCGCAGAACATCACGCCGGCCGTGACGCACGGCAAGGATGTCTGGCACGCCAACAACTGCATCAACTGCCACACCTTGTTCGGCGAAGGCGCGTACTACGCCCCCGACCTGACCAAGATCACACAGCAGCGTGGGGAGGCGTACCTGCAGGCCTACCTGCGCGATCCGTCGAAGTTCTACGACGAGCAAAAGCACCGCCGGCTGATGCCGAAGCAGGACTTGTCGGAGACGGACATCACCGATCTGATCGCTTTCCTGGACTGGGTCAGCAAGGTCGACAACGCAGGCTGGCCGCCGAGGCCTCTTCTCGTCAGCGGATCGACCTTCCCGGGCACCGACCGCGCCGCGCCGAACGCTGCGGCCATAGCGCCGCAAAACGATGGCCTGGCCAGCGCCCCGCCTGGCGCCCGCCCGGTCAGGGCCGGTGACGACCCCATCGCGCTGGGCGAAAGTGTCTACCGTAGCGCCGTACCGGCCTGCACGGCCTGCCACTCCATCGTCGCGGGGGTGGCACTGGCGGGGCCCTCGCTGGCCGGCGTGAACGCACGCGCGGCGGTGACGCTGAAGTCGCCCGACTACAAGGGGCAGGCCAAGGACACCGCCAGCTACCTGCGCGAGTCGATCGTGCAGCCCAGCGCGCACGTCGTCGCGGGTGGC